>JAISEB010000233.1 GCA_031264395.1 Treponema sp.
CGGATTATATTCTGGAATTGCGTAATGTTTCAAAGACTTTTCCCGGCGTAAAGGCCCTTTCCGAGGTTCATTTTGAACTCAGGCCCGGCGAAATCCACGCCCTCATGGGCGAAAACGGCGCGGGCAAATCGACCTTTATCAAGATTATTACCGGCGTCTACGCGCCTGACGGGGGGGATATTTTTATAGACGGAAAGCCGGCCCAAATCCGCGCGCCCCTTGACGCGCAGGCGCTGGGCATAGCGGCAATTTACCAGCACGTTACCTGCTTTCCCGATCTTTCGGTGGCCGAAAACATCTTCATGGGTCATGAAAAAACCGCCGCCCCCTTTAACCGCGTCGACTGGAAGACGATGAACAGGGACGCCTCGGGGCTCCTGGAACAGCTTGACGCGAATTTCGACAGCCGCGCCATCATGGGGACCCTTTCGGTGGCGCAGCAGCAGATCGTTGAAATCGCCAAGGCCCTTTCCGCCAATGCCCGCATCATCATCATGGACGAACCTACCGCGCCGCTTTCCAGCAGGGAAAGCGAGGATCTCTACCGCGTTACCCTGGGGCTCAAGGCGAAGGGCGTGTCCGTCATTTTTATTTCGCACCGCTTTGAGGACATGTACCGCCTCGCCGACCGGGTTACGGTGCTCCGGGACGGCAAATACATCAACACCTGGAACATCGCCGACGTCAACGATCATGCCCTTGTGGTGGCCATGGTGGGCCGGGAAATTGTCCAGTTCTTTCCCGGAAGGAACGTTGTTCCCGGCGGGGAAGTGTTCCGCGTCGAGGGCCTTTCGCGCACCGGCTTCTTCCGTGACGTGAGCTTCAGCCTCCGCAGGGGCGAGATCCTTGCCCTTACGGGGCTTGTGGGGGCCGGCCGTACCGAAGTGTGCGAGGCGATCTACGGCATTTCAGGTTATGATTCGGGGAAGATCGTGCTTGACGGCAGGGAACTCAAGCGTGGGGGGCCCGCCCGCGCCATTGCCTCCGGCATCGGCTATCTTCCCGAAGACAGGCTCAGGGAAGGGCTCGTTCTCCGATGGGAAATCGCGAAGAACATCACCCTTCCGGCGCTCAAAAAATTTCTCCGCTTCGGCTGGATAGACAAAAAAAGTGAAAACAAAACCGCCAAGGAACTTGCCGAAAAACTTTCCGTCCGCGCGGTAAGCGTTCACGACAAGGCGTCGACGCTGTCGGGGGGAAACCAGCAGAAGGTCATCGTCGCCAAGCTCCTTACTTCCGATATGAAGGTGATCATTCTGGATGAGCCTACCAAGGGCGTGGACGTGGGCGCCAAAACGGCGATTTATGAAATCATGAACGCTCTGGCAGCCCAGGGTTACGGGATCATCATGGTTTCGTCGGAAATGCCCGAGGTTCTGGGCATGAGCGACCGTATCGTGGTGATGAGGGACGGCAGGGTGACGGCTGTCCTTGAAACGAAAAATACCGGCCAGGAGGCTATACTCCGGGCCGCCATGCAGAACAGCGCATAGGATGGGAGCGGGTATGCCGGGAAAGATGCTGAACATGTCGCGGTTCCGTGAAGCGGGGCTGGTTTTTTTTATTGTTATTGTATGCGCCGCCGTTCAGGCGCGCAACCGTGAATTCCTCACGGGGCTTAACATAGGGAATCTCCTCACCAATACGGCTGTCCTCAGCATACTTTCGGTGGGAATGATGATGGTCCTCCTTACGGGGGGCATAGATCTTTCCATAGGCGCTACCATGGCTTTTTCCGGAATGGTAAGCGCCCTTACGGTAAGGGCCAATCCGGAAATTGCCGTTCCGCTTGTGATCCTCGAAGGGGCCCTCATAGGCGCGGCGGCGGGGCTTGTCATAGGGGTGCTGGTATCCCGTTTTTCGATTCTTCCCATCATAGCGAGCCTTGGCATGATGAACGTCATCCGGGGTCTTACCTACCTGGTCTCGGGCGGGGCCTGGGTCAGCGCCTACCAGATGTCCGACAAATTCAAGGCGCTTGCCACGGGCCGCGTTTTTGGGGTAAACAACCTCATCATAATCGCCGTTGTTATTTATCTCCTTTTTTACTGTTTCATAAACTATACCAGAACAGGAAGGCGCATTTACGCGGTGGGTTCCAGTCCCGAGGCGGCGGAAGTCATCGGGCTTCCCAAAAAGCGCATTGTTACTTTGGTGTACGTGCTCATGGGATTTCTCGCGGGGCTGGGCGGGGTGCTCTGGGTGGCGAAATTCGCCTCGGCGCAGGGCGACACCGCGGCGGGTTACGAGATGAACGTTATAGCCTCCTGCGTGCTGGGCGGCGTAAGCGTTTCGGGCGGGCGCGGAAAGGTGTCCGGCCTTGTGCTTGGGGTGCTTCTGTTCGGCATTCTGGCAAACGCCCTTCCGCTTGTAAACGTGTCCCCGTTTTGGCAGCAGGGCATTCAGGGCCTTGTAATCCTTTTGGCGATTATCACCAACGTGCTGATCAAAAGAAACAACGATCGCGGCGTCCTGCGCCGGCGGGTACTGTAGGCGGGAGCGGGTATGAGCGAAAGAACCTTAACCATTGAAAACCCCTGGAGCTGGAAGAAATTTTTCTTTCAGTGGGAATGGCTGCTCTGCGCGATTTTTATTCTTATTCATATTATCAACAGTTTTATTTCCCCCTATTACCTCAGCGTCAACACCTTTCTGAGCGCCCCCATGAATTTTCTTGACAAGGCGTTCATCGTGTTCCCCATGATGCTGGTAATCATTCTGGGCAACATCGACATTTCGGTCGCGTCAATCGTCGCCTTTACGTCGGTGATGATGGCGGTTATTTTCAACGCCGGTGTTCCCATGCCTCTGGCTCTGGTCTTTGCCCTGATGATAGGGACTCTCTGCGGGGGAGCCAACGGGCTTTTGCTCGTCAAGTTCAAGGAACTTCCCTCGATGATAGTCACGCTGTCAACAATGACCATTTACCGGGGCGCGGCCTACGTGATCCTTGAAGACAGGGCGTCGGGGGGCTTCCCTTCGTGGTTTTCCTTTTTTGCCTGGGGGTATGTGGGCCCCTTCCCCTTTATCTTTGTTGTCTTTGCCGTTACGGCGGCGGTCTTCGGGGTTCTCCTTCATAAAACCGGTTTCGGCCGCAGGGTTTACGGCATGGGGAGCAACCTTCTGGCGTGCAGGTATTCGGGGGTACATACGGATCGCATCCTCATTGCCGTAAGCCTCCTTACGGGCCTCATGTCGGGGGTCTGCGCCATTTTCCTTACTTCGAGAATGGGGAGCACGAGGCCGAACGTCGCGCTGGGCTATGAGCTTGACGTCATCGCCATGGTGGTTCTGGGCGGGGTAAGCACGTCGGGCGGAACAGGCCGCGTGGCGGGCCCCCTGCTTGCGATCTTTATTATTGGTTTTCTGAATTACGGCCTTGGGCTTGTCAATGTTTCGGCCCAGGTGATTCTTGTTGTTTTGGGACTGCTTCTTGTGCTTTCGGTTCTGGTGATGAACATGAGGCTTGTGGGTAAAGGGAAAAAATCCGCCTGAGAGGCGGGTTTAATTATACGGGCGCGGGAAAGCGGGCTGTTTTTCCGCGCCCGGCAAAAAATTTTGAGGAGGCAACAATGAAAAGCATTGCGGGAAAAGCGCTGCTGCTTGCGGCAGCCATGGCGCTTGTGTTTCAGGCGGCGCTCTTTGCGAAAGGCCAGACGGCGGGTAATACCCACGCCGTTGTGTTCAAGAGCACCGGGAATCCCTTTGGCGAAAAGCTGATGGACGGTTTTGAGGAAGGCATCAAGGAACAGGGCGGCACGGTGATACGCCGCGCGCCTGATCTTCCCACGGCCGAGGCCCAGATCCAGATAATCGATCAGCTTGTCGCCCAGAAAGTCGCGTCGATTACAATATCCGCGAACGACTTTGACGCGCTGCAGCCTGTGCTTACAAAGGCGAAGAACGCCGGCATCAGGATAGTTACCGCCGATTCGTCGGTTAATCCCGCGAGCCGTTCCGTTCACATCAACCAGGCGGACACGAAGCTCATAGGGGAAACCCTCGTGGAAGCGGCCTATGATCAGGCGGGCGGTTCGGGTGAAATAGCGATTCTTTCCGCCACAAGCCAGGCGTCCAACCAGAACGCGTGGATAGCGGTAATGCAGGAAACGCTGAAACAGCCCAAGTATTCAAGCCTTAACCTTGTGAAGATAGCCTACGGGGACGACCTCAGGGATAAATCGGTCACGGAAACGGAAGGGCTTCTCCTCAGTTATCCCAACCTCAAGGTTATTGTTGCGCCGACGACGGTAGGCATAGCGGCGGCGGGCAAGGTTATTTCCGACCGCGGCCTTACCGGCAAGGTAAAGATCACCGGCCTTGGCCTTCCCTCTGAAATGGCCGAGTACATCGACAACGGCGCCTGCCCCTATATGTTCCTGTGGAATCCCATCGATCTCGGTTACCTCGCTTCCTACGCGGCCGTTGCCCTTGCGGGCGGCAAGATCTCCGGCAATGAGGGGGACCAGTTCGGCGGCGGCAAGCTCGGTAACTACGCGGTGATAAAGGCTCCCGAGGGCGGAACCGAAGTCATCCTTGGCCCGCCCTACAAATTCGACAAGGCAAACATCAACGAGTGGAAAGCCGTGTATTAATTTTCGTGTACTGATTTTTGTGTACTGATTTTACGAACGGTTCCCGGACGCGGAGAGATTTTCCGTGTCCGGGAATTTGTTAATGGGGGAACGGCATGAAACGAAACGCCTTTATCATGCGTCTTCATCCCGGCTGCGCGGATGAATACAAAAAACGGCACGATGAAATATGGCCTCTTCTCAAGGAGGAACTGCGCCGCGCCGGAGTGCGGAATTATTCTATCTACCTTGACCCCCTTTCCGGTACGCTTTTTGCGTATCAGGAACTTGCCCCGGACGCCCGGGACGGGGAACTTGCGGAAAATGAAACCGTGAAGAAATGGTGGCACATGATGAAGGATATCATGGACACCAATCCTGACGAGTCGCCTGTTTCCACCGGCCTTTGCGAAGTATTTCACATGGATTAATCATGAGCATTGAAGAACTGGCCGCCCTGTCGCGGCATTACGGATCTGATCCCGAATATGTTATCGCGGGCGGCGGCAATACGTCGTTCAAAAACGAGTCGACGTTGTGGGTCAAGGGTTCGGGCGTTTTTATGGGTGAAATAAAGCCCGGTGATTTTGTGAAAATGGACAGGGGAAAACTCGCGGATATCTGGAAGAAGAAGTATTCACAGGATGCGGCCGAACGCGAGGCGTCCGTTCTTGCCGCCATGCTTGCCGCGCGGGAAAGCGGCGAAGAAAACAAGCGGCCAAGCGTTGAAACGCTGCTGCACGATCTGCTTCCATTTCCCTGGGTGGTTCATCTTCACCCCGCCCTGGTAAACGGCCTTGCCTGTTCCGCCGGGGGGCGCGAAGCCGCCGTAAGGCTCTTTGGCCCCGTTATCTGGATAGATTCCGAAAACCCCGGCTACGTGCTTTCGCTCAAGGTAAAAGAGGCGCTGGAACATTCGGAGGCCTCCGTTTTTTCCGGGGGGAATTTTCCTCCGGGAAGCATTATCTTCCTGCAAAACCACGGGGTTTTCGCGGCGGCTGATTCCCCGGACGGCATACGGGCGCTTTACGGGAAGATCATGGATACAATCAGGGCCGAGGCGGGGGAGGGGCCCGATTTTTCGGACGCCGTCTGTGAGTACGCTTCTTCGGCCTCCGCATCGAAGATCTTCGCCATGTGCGCGGGAAGGGAAGGGGAGGAATGCCACGCCGTCTTTGCCCGCAACAGGGCGATAGCCGGTCTTGTCGCGGACCGCGCCGCCTTTTTCCCCGTTTCCTCCGCGTTTACCCCCGATCACATCGTCTACGCGGGAAGCGATCCCCTTTTTGTGGAAGAGCCTCCCCCGGGAAAGGATATGGGGGAACACATACGGGAAGCCTGGAAGGAGCACCTTGCCAAATTCGGCCGCGCCCCGAAGATTGCCGCGCTTTCGAAAACGGGCGTTTTCGGAATAGGCGTTTCGCAAAAGGCGGCGCGCCTTGCGCTTGAGCTTTTTACCGACACGGTAAAAGTGGCGGCCTACGCGAAGCGGTTCGGCGGCCCGCGTTTCATGGAAGCGGACAAGATCGCGTTCATCAACAACTGGGAAGCGGAACGCTACCGTTCCCAAAGGAGTGGATCATGAGTAAAACCGGAAGCGTTACAAAGACCGCTTCCCGTTCCGCGCGGGGAAGCGGGCGGGACGAAGGACGGGTTTCGCGGATAACGGACGCCTATGAAAAGGCGAAGGACGCGTACGCCGCTTTCGGCGTTGACACCGGCAAGGCGGTAAAGGCTGCCCTTGACCTTCCCGTGTCGGTGCAGTGCTGGCAGGGCGACGACGTGACGGGCTTTGAAGGGGCCGACGGAATTACGGGCGGCGGGATACTTGCCACGGGAAATTATCCCGGACGGGCGCGGAACGGGGACGAACTGCGGGCCGACGCCGAATTCGCCTTTTCCCTTATTCCCGGAAAAAAACGCTTCAACCTTCACATGCTTTACGCCGAACCCGAGGGAAAGGCGCGGCCGGGCCGCGATGAACTTGAGCCTGAACATTTCAAGAAATGGATGGACTGGTCGAAGAAGAAGAAGATTCCCCTTGATTTTAATCCGTCTTTCTTTTCGCACCCGCTGGCCGCCCGGGGCTATACGCTTGCGAGCGCCGATTCAGCCGTGCGGAAATTCTGGATACGCCACGGCGCGGCAAGCCGCCGTATCGCGTCGGCCTTTGGGGAAAACCAGGGGAGCCCGGCAGTCAACGATATCTGGATACCCGACGGTTCCAAAGACATGCCCGCGGACCGTCTTTCGCCCAGAAAACGGCTCCGGGACGCCCTTGACGAGATCCTCTCCGGTTCCCTTCCCCCAAAAACCATTACCGACGCGGTGGAATGCAAGCTCTTCGGCATTGGAAGCGAAGCCTATGTGGTGGGCTCCCATGAATTTTACATGGGTTACGCCGCGGCGAAGCGGATCAAGCTCTGCCTTGACACGGGACATTTTCATCCCACGGAAACCATAGCCGACAAGATCTCCGCCATGCTTCTTTTTGTCTCCGGCCTCCTTATACATTTCAGCCGCGGCCTCAGATGGGATTCCGATCATGTCGCCGTTTTTTCGGACGAAATGCGGGATGCGTGCCGCGAGGCGCGGCGGACAGGCGCTCTTGACCGCATAGATTTTTCCCTGGATTATTTTGACGCCTCAATTAACCGCATCGCCGCGTGGGCCATAGGCGCGAGGAGCCTTCGCAAGGCCCTGCTTGAAGCGATGCTTGAACCGACGGCGCTGCTTGTGGACGCGGAAAAAAAGGAAAAGTACCACCGCCGCCTTGCCCTTATGGAGGAACTCAAGACCATGCCTTTCGGCGCGGTCTGGGACAAGCTCTGCCTTGACGGCGGCGTTCCCCCCGGCGCGGATTGGCTTGATCTTGTTGACGGCTACGAGGAATCGGTTTTATTGAAACGGAAATAGCGGGCGCTTACCGCCAGTCCGCCGTGATACCCAGGGGCGGCGCGTCTTCTCCAGGCGCGTTAAGGCGGGGCGCGCCGCCTCCTGTGCTTCCGGCGAGTTCGGAGAGAACGGGGCGGAGAACCTCGGCCTCATAGGGCGGTATTATCCGCTGTTCGGCCTCGTCAACATAACTCCGTTCTCCCGCCTGTGCGTACACCGCCTGTCCTCCGGCCCCTTCCAGAAGCACCCGCCCGCTTTCAACATACAAATGCCCGCCGCCGAATTCAAAACTGGTCCCCCGTACCGACGCGGTCGCTATCGGGGACCGCACGGTAAAATCCGCCCGCAGGCCCGCGGGGGCCCTTACCTCCGCCCGTACCCTGCCGGTCCTGAGGTACAGGCTTGCCTCTTCCGCGCCGTCTCTCCGGGCAAGTTCTTCCAGCGCCAGCCTGGTCAGGGGCCGGACGCTGAGGCGCGAATCCCCCAGGGCAATAAGGGCGCTGCTCTTGAAGCCCGTGGAAATAACGGTGTTCTTCCCGATTGCATCCCCCGGGAAAACCGCCCGCCATTCAGGCGCCCCTTCGTCCTGTACTTCCACCGTGCCCCGTACCTCGATAAAACGGGCCTCCCCGCTTTGCGCGAAAGCCCCGCACATTCCCGCGAGAACCAGCATGCATGCCGCCGCCGTTTTCATATACCCCTTCCTTAAAATGAAATGCCCGCTTCCAGAACGGCGCGGTAAACAGGGGCCGCGCCGTCTCGAAACGCCTTCCCCGTCCGGGGGAGGAAAACGCCGCCCCCGGCGGAAAGCAACACGTCGGAAAAAAACGCCCAGGTAAAGCCCCCGTACGCTTCCCCTCCCACAAACGGCGAGGCGGAAGACCTGTCTATGCCGGAATGCCGGAACGTTACCGTGTCTGTCCTGAAATAATACGCCGCGTAAAGATCCGCGGCAAATTTGGGGTGAAGCCTCGCGGTGTACGCGGCCTCTACAAGGGCTACACCTGAGGATTCGCTCTGCAGCACCTTTCCCCTGGCCCGCGCGGTAAGGGGGGTAAAGGGGCCGAGCCGGCCGTTCCAGTCTCCGGAAGAAAACCACCCGGCAAGGGAAAGCCTGTCCTGCATGGCCGGGAGAAGCGGCCGGTGGAATTCGGCCGAAAGCTCGAAGGCGGCGCGGAGATCCTTGCCTGTTTCCTCGGCCAGTTCAACAGCCCAGCCGAAACCGGCGCGCGCCCTCCCAATCAGGGGCGCCTTTACGCCCGCCTCCAGGTACTGGGAATGAAAAAGCGCGCTGCCGCCGTTAAGGTCGAACTGGGCCGCCCCGCCGGCCGAAAAAGCGCCGCGGGTGTTAAAAATCCCCGCGCGTTCCCAGTTAACGCTTGCCGCAATACGCCGGGATGCGAAATATGTTTCCCCGTCTTCATACCCCGTCCTGTCTTCCGGGCTCATGACAATACAGGCGGCTTTTTTATAGAGCAGCCCGGTATAAAAAACGCCTCCGCCAAGGCGTCCGCCCCCGGCGTTCAGCCTGAAAGAGACGCCGTCGAGAAGGCCCGCCATGGCGCGGGAATTTTCCCCGAAGGGGAGACGGCCGATTTCAACCCGGAGGCCGGGGCGGGGATCGAATGTTACTTCAAAACGGCGGATTTCAGGCAGGGGTTTCCATTTTTCGTCTGAGTACCAGGCGGAAATTCCTCCCGAAAGGTACAGGCCCGCCTTGTCCCCCAGCGGGGCGGCAAACCAGGGCAGCGCCGTCCCCGTGTATTCAACATCGCCGAAAGGATTGCCGCCGTCCTTTAGTTCCGCCTTGTTATCCAGCACTACGCCGAATTCCTGGGAAAAGGCCGGAAGGGCGGCAAGAAAGAAAATGACGGCAAGGAAAACAGCGCCCGCTACTGGGGAAATGTTTCCACGTTTACTCGGGTTCAAATTCACCTTCATACCCCCGTACCCCTTCCGGTCCCGCGGACAGCCCCCGGTGTCCCCCCGCGTTGTCCCGCGGGGAGTCCCGCGCGGCCTCGCCGGGCAAAGGCCGCCGCGCCGTTTCCGGCCCTTCCGCGTCCCCGGCATGTGAGAGGACGTTTCCCAGTATGTGCAGGAAGCGTTCCCCCGAAACGGTGAGGAGCGGATAGGCGCGGCCTTCGATAAAACCCTGCCTGATCATTTCCCTGTAGGCGTAACGGGGCCCCGGAAAGATCCGGTACATGAGGCCGCCTTCAAGGTTAAAGGCCTTCATCATAAGCAGGGAAAGGTCCCGCAGTGTAACGGAAGCCCCGGGCCCGGCGCTGCCCGAAAGCCAGCCCTGTTTCAGGGCCAGAGCGAAGGCCGCCGGGGGATTGGGCGGGCCGTCCATGACAGCCCCCAGGGTAAAGTACGCCGCCCCGGCGCGGGTAATTTCCCGCGTGTCCAGAAGCCGTTCCAGTTCCGCTGCGGTCTGGGCGGAAAGGGAGGCGGCGGGGAAAAGAACGGCGCAGCACAAACACACCACGCTTCCGCCTTTATGAAGGTTCTTCATAAAAAGGTTCTTCATAAAATGGATGGTATTCTCCTTTTTCACGCCGCCTCTTACTCCTCGAACCACAGGGCCGGTACGTAGGCCGTTGTTATGCCGCTCCCCGAAATGCCGTTCGCGGGGATGGTGATGGTTTTGTACCAGTGCCAGGGGGAACCGGCGGGTTCGCCGGAGGTTGCCGCCGTCTGGAATGTTGGCCAGTCCAACTTCGTGGAATCGCCGGTCCACAGTGTTAATGAACCGGATGACGCCAGGTCTGGGGCGGCTATATCCGCCCCGTTAGAACTTGCAGCCGTACTTCCGCTAATGGGCGTAGTGTAAGAGTCAAGCTGCATAAGGGCATACGCGTGGTTAAAGGAATATGTGCCGCTGCCGAAGCCGGAGATCCGGCCCTGATAATTCATGCTGGTATTGGTGTTATTGACTTTACTGTTAAGGGCCGCGCAATTGCCGATTGTACCGCCGTTGGACCCGGCAATGCCGCCGGTTGGTCCTGTCGGCAC
>JAISEB010000089.1 GCA_031264395.1 Treponema sp.
GCCTTCGGATCTTGCCGAAGCGGATATTACCCTTGAAGAACGCAGAATAGAACAGGAGAACCTCAAGATCGATCTTGCCGAAACGGAAAAGCGCTTCGCGGAAATTCTCGGCCTTGAGGAACTGCCCCCCTTGGGAGAAACGATAGATACCGGGAGGAAGACGGCGCTTCCCTCGTCTCCTTCCGCACGATCAATGACGGAGGCGAAAAATCCCGATTTGGCCGAGGAGCGGCGCCTTATTGTAAGGAGGCAGGGGGAACTGAAATACGCTTCCCTTTCATGGATGCCCACGGTGCGCGTTACCGGAAGTTTCGGCCTGAGCGGCAGACGCTATCCGCTGACCAGGCAGACATGGTCGGTGGGAATCAACGTTGATTTTTCATCGCCGTGGATTTCAGGCGCGCTGGGAGGAAGCGCCGGCCGGGAACTTCCCTATGATACAACCGCGCGGATTCAGGGCAGCGCAAGTCCCCTTCCCGATCCCGCGTCGGGCATGACAAAGCGTCAGGCGGAACTTTCCCTGTCGCTGGAACGGAGGAAGTATGTCCTTGCCCTTGAGCGTCTTGGCCGTTCAGCCGAACAGGGCGTTGAAAAATGCCGCATGGCGGACCGGAAACGGGAGCTTGCCGAGGAAAGCCGTGAACTTGCGGGGGAACGTTACCGCCTTGCGGAACTCAGGCGGGAGTTGGGCCAGCTTACCCGCGTTGAATTAATGGAAGAACGAATCGAGTACAGTCAAAAGGAAATAGCCGCGGTGGAGGCGGCTTTGGCCCTGCTTTCGGCCGAACGGGAACTGGAAAAACTCATGGGGATTGGTCCGGGGGAACTTTCGGCCTTTGCCGAAGCGGAAACAAGGGGAGGCGGATCATGAAGGCGTTTCTTTCCGTTTCCGGCGTGATGAAAAAAACCCAGGCGGCGCTAGCCGCGGCCAGCGCGGTTCTTGCCGCCGTATTCGTTCTTTCTTCATGCGGAAAAAAGGCGGAAGCGGAAGACGTTCCCGCCCGCGAAATAAAAGCCGCCGCCGCTCTTGTGCGGGAGTTTTCCGATGAGACAGGCGGTTTTGGGGCCCTCTCGTTTCTTGCCAAGCTCGACGTTTCCTCTTTGCAGGACGGAACGGTGAAAACGCTTCCCTTTCGTGAAGGCGACGCCGTCCGCTCCGGAGAAATCCTTGCGAGGCTGGAAAATCCGCAGATGATCCTTGCCGCCGGCCGGGCCGAAAACGCCTATGCACAGGCTGTCGCCGCCCTTGATCTGGCGCGTTCCCGTCTTGTTGAAGGCGAACTTCAGGCGGAGGCGGAAATCCTTTCCATAGAAAAGGCCGAAGCGGAACTTGCCCAGGCGCGGCGCATTCTGGAAGAAGACAGGCGCAGGCATGAGGATACGGAAAAACTCTACGAGGCCGGCGGTCTTGCCGAAGAGGCGATACGCGAGCGCCGCTTCGCCCTGGAGTCCTCGGAAGAACAGCTCAGGCTCATGGAAAAGGAGCTTGAAATACGGCGCGTCGGATTCAGGGACGAGGATCTTGCCGGGGAGATTCCCGAAAACAGGGCCGCGCGCATACGCGCCCTCATACTCCTTAGAACCGCCGGTCTCAGGGCGGAACTGGATGCCGCCGCCGCGTATCTTGAGGCCGCGGCGAAGGAACGTGAATCGGCGCGCCTTGCCGAATCGGAACTGATCATCAAAAGTCCCGGATGGGGGATTGTGGGGGCCCGTTACTTTGAAGAAGGAGAACGGGTCGCGCGCGGGGACAAGATCCTTACCCTCATGGATACAAGTTCGCTCTACGCGATCTTTCCCCTCAGGGAATCGGATGCGCTGCGCCTTGAAAGGGGAATGCCCGCCTTCGTGGGCATAGACGGGACGGGCGGGAATCACGAGGGCAGGGTGGATCTGGTTTATCCGCAGGCGGACAGCCAGTCCATGAGTTTTCTGGTGCGCGTCCTGTTAAACAGCGCCGGGGGCCTTAGTCCGGGGATGTTCGCCAGAGTCAGAATCCCCCTTGGATCTCCGCGCCGCGCCGTTGTCGTTCCCGAATCGGCTGTTACCGGGAACAGGGACGGTGAAGGGACGGTTTTTGTGATCAAGGGAAATCACCTTTCCGAACGGAAAGTAACACTGGGAGCGCGTACGGGGGAGGAGAGGGAAATCCTTTCCGGCCTTGCCCCCGGGGAAGCCGTAGCGGCCCGGCCCGAAAGCGGCCTGGGGGAGGGGGACTATGTCAGGGCGGTGGAATAGGGACAAGGCCCTGTGCGGGATCATCTGCGTTTGTTTTTTTTCGGGCTGCGGTTTTGCGGATCTTGGTCCTGTCGGCGTAAGCACCGTTCCGGGGGTCATGAACACGGTGCTTCCTTCCGCCTACAGTCCCGTGATTGTAGCGTTCGGCGCCGTGATGGAAAGAACGGGAGCCGTGGAATTGCTGCGGATAACCTGGAGCGGCGGGCAGGTACAGGGGGACATTTCATGGAACGGAAACAGCCTTGTCTTTGTCCCCGTCTCAGGCTGGACGGCCGGGGTACGCTATGAACTTGTTCTTTCAGGTTCAGCCTGGACGCTTGACGGAAGGGAACTCAGGGTGGAGAAGTACCTTCCCTTTTACGCCGTCTCCGCTTCCGGGCCGCCCCTCGTGGAATCCTTTGTCCCGCCCGACGGGGCATCGGTGGGAACTTCCCCGGATGAAACCCAAATCCGCATCCGTTTTTCCGGGCCCATGGACAGGCTCAGTACCGAAACGGCCTTTACCTTTGAAGGCGCGGGGAAGGTGATCTACCTGTGGGAAGACGGGGACACGCTGCTTGCGGTTCGAAGTGAAAAGAACCTTGCCCCCTGGACCGTGTACCGCTGGTCGCTTGGCGAGGGCGCGCTGGGAAAAAACGGCGTTCCGCTCGGGAAAAAATCGGGCGGCCATTTTGTTACCGACGGCGATCGTGAAATTCCCCGCGTAACGGCGGTCTTTCCAATGCTGCGGGGAGGCGGAATGTGGCTGCCTTCGGGCGGGGCCATTGAAACGGATCTTGGACCGGGACAGGGCATAGGGATCACGTTTAACAAACCCATGAACGAAAAAGTCCTCCGCCTCCTGTACTTCGATCCCTCCCTTCCGGGAAGGGCCGAATTCCTTTCGCCCTCATCCCTCGTGTTTATCCCTGACCGTGATCCCGAGCCGGAAACGCCGTACACCCTTACAGTGGGCGCGGACGCCGAGGACACAGGCGGAATGAAAATGGGAGATGATTTTACGCTTGTTTTTACGGCGGACATTCCCTTCCTTAAAGTGCTTTCGTTTGCCGCCGACGGCGTTCCCGTTTTTGAAACCGGGCCCGGCGGCATGGAGTCCGCCGTAATACGTGCGCCGGTGGACAGCGCGGGAGGCGGGGTGCTCCGCTTCACCCTTCATTTTTCCCTTTCGTTTACAACAGAGGCGAAAAAGGAGACCGTGTTCAGGATTTCACTTGATCCCTTTTTTCCGGGAATACTTCCGCCGGTGCGTCTCCGTTACGCGAAATGGCTTTCGGACGACAGGCTGCGCATGGAATGGGAAGGGCTTGAAGAAGGAACGGGCGAGGCGCATTACTACAGGCTTGCGCTTCCGGGCGGCAAGGGAGGAATAAACAACGGAGAAGGAATGTATCAGGCGGGGGACGAGATCCTGTATGTGGAGGCGGTTGAATGAAACGCGTAAGATGCCGCGCGGAGGCTCGTTTTCCGCGCCGTGCGCCGTCGGTTTTTCTTCGTTGCGTGTTTTTGTGTGTAACCGCGGGGGTCCTGTGTTCCTGCGATTTACTGCGGGATTCTCCCTTCGCGGTTGCCGCGTGGACTCCCGGATCGGGCTATCATCCGGGGCCTCAGCATATTTCGGTTTCCCTCATTTTCTCGGGCGATCCCGACATGGCAAGCGTTGAACGGAATTTTTCCCTTGCCGAAGACGGCGTTTCGGTCCGGGGCTCCTTTGAATGGCGGGGACGGATACTTGTCTTTCATCCGCTTGCCCCCCTTGAGGCGAACCGGGATTACACAATAAGCGTTTCCCCGGGCGCGTCCGATTACCGGGGACTGTCGATGGATAACGCGTTCTCGGGCGTTTTTACTACCCGGCCGCCGTCGTCAAGGCCGGAACTCATTTCCATGGACCCGGCCCCCTTCGGAATACTTTCCGGTGAATGGGGAAAGGTCCGCCTTGTTTTTTCACAGCCGCCCTCACCGGCCTCCCTGCGGGATCACGTTTCCTTCAGCCCGTCCATGAGCGGGATTTGGGATACGGAAGGAAACACCGCGGTATTTACCCCCGGCGTAAAGTGGATCACGGGACAGCGGTACGAGATACGCATTTCGTCATCCTTTGCCGGAACGGCGGGCCTTTCTTTGGGGAAAAACATCACGGGCGTTTTTACCGCCGGTGTTGATACGGAAAGGCCCTTTTTGATCGCCGCCAGGGCGCTTTTCGAAGACGGAAGTTTCATGGAACTTGCGGAAGAAATTCCCGGAATTTATACGGAAAATTCCCATTGGGAAAGGACCACGCGGCTTGTTCTGGTTTTTTCGGAAGATGTTGATACTTTTTCGGTACGTTCCGCCCTCAGCGCCGAAGGCGCGTCTTCCCCCGTATCCGAAACGCCGCCGGGCATGACAAGTGAAATGATCTTCTCGCTTTCCGGGACTCCGGCGTGGGGAAGCCGTTTTCTCTTCAAGCTTGGTCCGGGCGTAAGGGACGCGGCCGGGAACGAAAGCGAAAATACGCGCCTTTTCCGTATACATGCCGATGGTCCCTTCTCAAAGCCGCCGTCCCTTGCCGGTATGCGCCTTCCCATGGCGCCGGGAAAAGGGGCGGGGGAACAGGAACTTGCGGTTTACACGCCCGGCGATCTCTTTGACGATCTTCCCGTTCAAAACGGCGAGGGCCGTTTTCCCTACGGCACGGAAGTTTCCGAATGGATAGAACTGTACTTCGATACCGCGGAAGGAGCGTTCGTTGATCCGCTTTCACTCATGGAACTTTTCAGGGTGGAATCAGGCGGCGCTTTTTCTTTTTCTCCCCGCAGTGTGCGGCGGGAGGACTTTTCGGAAACGGCGCCTGTGCCGGGCTGGGAAGAGTACGAACGCGTCGAGATACGCGGCGTTCTTGTCAACAGTACAGGCGGAGGGGTGGTGAGCTTTATCACCGGAGCGGGGCTTCGGGACAGTCTGGGAAATTTGAGCGAAAAGGCCTTTCGCATTTCCCTCCTGAAATAAACATGAAAAACATCATCACAGCCTGCGTGAAAAGGCCGGTAACAATGATCATGGGAATGGCCGCGCTGGTTCTTGGCGCGGTTTTTTCCCTCACCTTTCTTCCTCTGGACAGGCTCCCCCCGGTTTCACTTCCCGGCGTCATGGTGGAAACATCGTATCCGGGCATGGGCGCGGCCGAAGTCCGTTCCCTTGTCACCGTTCCGCTTGAAGACGCGCTGTCTTCGGTAAAGGGCCTTGAAAGAAT
Organism: Treponema sp.; assembly: GCA_031264395.1. GTDB lineage: Bacteria > Spirochaetota > Spirochaetia > Treponematales > Breznakiellaceae > JAIROE01. The sequence continues at coordinate 5,474 of JAISEB010000089.1, forward strand.
ACGGAGCGTTTCACGGGACGGCGCGTCGCTTGTCAGCCTGGATTTCCGCTGGGGGACCGGAAGCGCCGCTTCTTCCGCGCTGGTCCGCGAGGCGGTTGACGCGGCGTATCCCGCCCTTCCGGAAGGAATATACAAGCCGTCCGTGGTTCCCGTTCCCGAAGGATCTCCCCACGCCATTGTCGCGGTTTTTTCCAAAAACGGCGACGGGCGTTTTGCCCGCGATCTTGCGGAATATGAGATGCGCGCCAGGCTGCGAAGGATACACGGAGCGGGACAGGTGATCCTTTCGGGCGGCGCGAAAAACGAGGAGCGTGTAAGGCTCGACATTCCCGCCGCCCTTGCCCGCGGTTTTGGCCCCGATGATTTTGCGGATCTTCTTTCACGGGAAACCGCGGAAGTTCCCGCCGGAAGCGCCCGCGAGGGGGACAGGGAACTTGTCGTGGTAAGTTCCGCGCGGCCGGCGTCGGTAACGGAGCTTGCGTCCCTCATACTGCCCGCCGGTTCGGGGCCCCTCCGCATCTCGGACGCGGCCGAATTGAGCCTTGAAAAGAGCCCTCCCCGCAGCGTTTTTGTTGAAGGGGGAAGGACGGGAACCGCCCTTGAAATTTTCAGGCGGCCGGGGGCCAATCCCGTACAGCTTTCGCGCGATATAGAAAAGGCGGTCTTTCAGGCATCGGCGCTTTTTTCAAAAGACGCGGAAATACGGATTGTATACGATGCCTCAGGCGGCATACTCGAAGGGGTACGCGGCCTTACCATCTCGTTCTGTCTGGGAGCCGCCGCCGTCGCGGCCGCCCTTGTGTTCTTTACCGGGAGAATACGCTATGGCCTCCTTGCGGCCCTTTCCATTCCGGTTTCCGCCGCTGCCGGTATCTGCGCTACCGCCGTTGCGGGAAGATCCCTTAACAGCATGAGCCTTGGCGGACTTGCCCTTGGGGTGGGGCTTGTATCCGATACGTCGGTGATAGTGCTGGATATGCTTGTCAGGCGTTTTACGGGGGACTGCCGCCGGCCGTCTTTCGAAGCCGCCGGCGCGGCGGCGGCTTCGGTCGCGGGTTCTTCCTTTGCCTCGACCATTACCACGGCTGTGGTTTTCATTCCCGTCGTCTTTCTGCCCGGCCCGCTGGGGGCGCTTTACGGGGATCTTTCCGTTTCACTTGTTTCTTCCATTACTATGGGATGGCTCTACGCCCAGTTTTGCCTTCCGTCCCTGTACCGGCTTTCCTTCGGCGGTGAAAAAGCGCCTTCGTCCGGGGCATATCTGAGGCCGTACCGGCGTCTGCTCCTTTCGTCCATAAGGCATCCCTTTAAGATGATGACCGCCGTTCTGGCCGCGGTTATCGCCGGAGGACTGCTCTTCCTTGTACGGCCCGCGGTCTTTGTCAATCCCGATGAAGCGTCCGAAATCGTTGTTTCCCTTGTCTTTCCTCCGGGCACGGATATGGATGTTATTGCCGAAGAAGGCGCCGCCGTCTCCCGGATCCTTTTGGATATAGAAGGGATACATGGGGCGTTCGGCAGGGCGGGCGCGGAGGAAGAGGATCAGGGACGCAGGGCCGATACGAATTACAGGAAAGAAGAACTCACGTTCCGCTGTCTGCTTTCAGGCGGAACAAAACCCGCGGCCGCGCTTGAGCGGGTAAAGAAGGCCGTTGAGGAACGTTCCCTTTCTTCGCGTTTTGAAGGCGCGGAGACGGCCGTCTCGTTTCCGCCTGACGCCACCGAACAAATACTTGGCCTTTCGTCGGTTTATACGCTGGTGGTCCGGGGAAGGGACGGGCAGGAAGCGGGAGAACGCGCGAAAAGGGCGGCGGAGGAACTGCGGAAAACAGGCGCGGCAATAACACTCCGGCCTTCGGGAACACGCCCCGAATTGAGGATTTTTCCCGACAGGGAAGCGGCCGCCTGGCTTCACATGCCGTCCGCGCGCATCGCGGAAGTACTCCGCACCGCCACCGACGGGGTTATCGCCGCGAGGCTTGAAATTGAAGGCCGTTCCCTTGATGTGCGGGTCTCGGGAAAGGAGGGCCGGAACATGAGCCCCAACGCCCTCATGAACATGCCGGTCATCACGCCGTCGGGCGTGAAAACGGTCATGGCGGTTCTTGGCAGAATGGAACGCCGCGAGGCGGACGCCGCCCTTGCCCGCCTTGACAGAAGCGACGCGGTGTATCTGTACGCCGTTCCCGCTCCGGGAAGGGAAGGGGAATTTGCCTCGGCGTCCGAAAGGCTTTTCACCCTGTTCCAGCCCGGCATTTCCCGCGCCGACGAATCGGTTTTTTCCCGTTACCGGACCTCGCTCTTTGTGACGCTGGCGCTGGTACTGCTGCTCCTCTACCTTGCCATGGGGGCGCAGTTTGAATCCTTCCTCCTGCCCCTCATCCTCATGCTTGCCATTCCCTTTTCACTCGCGGGGACAGGCCCGGCGGTTTTCATTTCCGGGATGAACCCTGATTCGGGGACCGTGCTGGGACTCGTGGTCCTTTTCGGCCTTGCGGTCAACAACGGCATTGTTCTCTATGAAATCGGCGCGGCCAAAAGAGACGCCGGACTTGCTCCCGCAGCGGCGGTTTACCGGGGAGCGGTGGAAAGGTTAAGGCCCGTACTCATCACATCGGTGACGACGATTCTCGCGCTCCTTCCGCTCGTTGTTACGCCGCTGGGAAATTCACAGCGGTCCATGGCCCTTGCCATGATGTCGGGGATGATGGTTTCCACCTTTCTTACCATCCTTGCGCTGCCGCCCGTTTTTATCCCCTTCCTCAAAAAAACACGCGGGGAAAGCGGATGAGCGCCTGGTTCGGGAGGTGGAAAACCTGCCTCTGCGCCGTTATGGGAACGGCGGCCCTTTCGGTTTTCTTTATTTTTGTGCCGGGAACGGAACGGGACGGCGGAGGGCTTTCATACGCCGTTACCATCAGGCATTACGGCATTGACGCGGCCGGGATGGAGAGGAGCATCACGATTCCCCTTGAAGACGCGCTGTCCGCCGTACCCGGCGTAAGGGACATACAGAGCATTACCGACAATGGCCGGTCGCGCGTTTTTGCCGGTTTTGACCGCGGGGCTCCGGGCCGTTACGAGGCGGTCCGTGACGCGGCCCAGCGGGTATATGAGGCGCTTCCCCCGTCGGTTCAGCGGCCCGAAATTCAAGGGTCGTCCGGCGTCCGCGTTCCCCTGTGGACCGCCGCGGTAACGGCAAAGCCGGGATTTCAGGGATCGCTTTCAGGATACCTGGAACGCACCGTGAAGCCGCGCCTTGAAAGCCTTGAGGGCTCAGGCGAGGTGGAAATATCCGGAACAGGGACAAGGGAGATAGCCGTTATCCTGAAACAGGAGAAGGCCGCGGCGGCGGGGCTTACGCCGGATCAGGTTGCGGCGGCCCTGGCGACGAATGACGTTCTTCTTCCCGCGGGAAGGGTGAGTTCCGGCGGCAGGGAAATTCTTGTTGTCGTGGACGGCCGCTACGGCGCGGATTTTCCCCCGGCGCAGGCGGACGCGCTGGCGGAGGCCCTTATTCCCCTCCCCGGTTTTTCCGCCGTGCGCCTTAAAGATGTAGCGGATGTATATGAAAGGGACAGGGAGCCCGAGATCCTTTCCCGGCTTAACGGGCTGCGGACCGCCGTCATCGCCGTTTTGGGAAACGGGGACGGTGTGGAAAAACTTTCCCGTATGATACGCGGGGAAATAGAGCGTTTTTCAGGCGATCTTGAATTTACCGTTCTTTCCGACCGGGGGGCCGAAGAGGCCGCGGCATACCGTTCGGTTCTGGCCGCGGCGCTGGAAGGGGCGGTCATGGTTGCGCTGGCCGCGGCCCTGTTTACGGCGGGCAGGGAAAAGGGCCTCCGCACGGCCCTTGTATGCGCCCTTTCCGTTCCGTTTATCTGCCTTGTTTCTGCCGGTCTGCTTTCTTCCGCCAGTTTTGTTCCCGGCCGCTCCCTTATGGGCGGCATTGCCGCCGGCGTTGGTTCCGCGGTTGATACGGCCATCCTGAGCGCCGAAAAATTTGCCCGGTGCGAAACGGCGGCCGAAGGAAAGAAGGCTCTGCGGCGGCTCTTTGTTCCCCTTGTGTCGGGAACCGTCACAACCATCGCCGCCCTTCTTCCCCTTACAGCAATACGGACGGACGGCGCAGCCTCTCTTGCCTGGGCGGTGGCCGCGGTAAACGCGGTTTCCCTTGTGACCGCCCTTGTTCTTCTTCCGCCGTTCTTTTTGGGAGGCCGTCCAGCCGCCCCGCCGCCCGTGAAATTCCGCCGGAGATTCTTCGGGCCCTTCGCGTTTGCGCCGGAACGGGCTTTCCGTCATGTTTCGCGCGTCTTTGCCCGGCTCCTTGCCTTTACCGTGCGGTTTGCCGGGGAAAAGCCCCTGTATGCGCGCCTTGCCGCGGCGCTCATTACCGCCGCGGGCATCCTTGCCGTGATCCTTGCCGGCGCCGATCCCGGCGTTCCCGCTTCGGAAAATTCGGTCTACGCCCATGTGGAATTTGACGGAGGCCTCCGCGTGGAGGAAGCCGACCGGCGTCTTGCGGAATTTGCCGGAAGCCTCATGGCGGCGGCGGAAATCAAAACCGTGCAGACAAGCGCGCGTACCGGATCGGGTTCGGCGCTTGTCACCTTTGATCCCGAAAAAAACAGCGCAGATCGCGTCAGGGAGGCGGCCCGCGCCGTGCGTGTCTACGGCGGTTTCGTGTATTTTCCCGAGACCTCGCCGGGGGAACGCATCTGGGAGATCTCCGTAAGCGGCGACGACGGGGAAAAATGCCGGGAGCTGGCGGAGGAGGCGGCCGCCCTCTGCACCGGTCTTTCCCTGATCCGGGAAACCGTCCTGAATTTCAAGGACGGTCCCCGGCGGATCACCTTTATTCCCGACAGGGAAAGATTGACCGGGGCAGGTCTTTCTTTCTATAAAACGGCGGAAACCGCGCGGCGCGGAGTACACGGGCAGGTTGCCTATAAAAAGACGGGAATGGACGGGGAGATCGACGTGCGCATAAGGGGGCAGGGAAGCGGAATTGATTCGGGCGGCAGGGCGGGATCTCTTTCACGGGAGGAGACGGCGGGGCTTCTTGTAAAAGCCCCGGACGGGATTCTTGCCCTCGATTCGCTCATGCTGATCCGCGAAGACGGCGAACCTGCCGGTATACGGCGGGAAAACCGGAGGAGGACCGCCTCCATTTCCGTGCGGACAAAACCCATGGATCCCCGCCGTGTCCGGGAAGAAGTCATGAAGGCGCTCGGGAAAATCGATCTGCCGCCCGGTTACGCCTTTGAATTCGACCGGGAAGCGGTAGAGGCGGCGGAAGCCCTTTCCGGCACCGTCCTCTCCTTTCTTCTTGCGCTCCTCTTTTGCTACATGGCTATCGCGTCGATCAACGAATCCTTCACCGTTCCCCTTGCGGTGCTTTCCGTGGCGCCTCCTTCCATGGCGGTTCCCGCGGTCATCCTTGCCGTTTCCGGCTCGTTCAACGCGCCTGTAGCGTGCGCCTTTGTGGCCGTTACCGGCATGTCGGTAAACTCGTCGGTTCTTGTCGCCGGGGAAATAAGGGAAGGGGCCGGGCTGTACCGCGCCATAAGGAATGTTTTTCCGGCCCTCATGGCCACGGCGGGGACCACCATTGCCGGGGCGCTGCCTTTTTTGTTTCTCAAGGAAGACGCCAATACCCTCATGAAAATGCTGGCGCTTGTCACCGTATTGGGCGTGGGAAGTTCCTGTGTTTTTTCCCTGGCGCTTCTTCCGGGATTGGTAAAAAAATCTCGTTTTCATTGAAGCAAAACGGGCGGTACGCGCCATATATAAGCAAACGCAAACGGGGAAGTTTCGCCTGCGCGGAACGGAATTTTGGTTTGGGGCGCAGTCATGTCAAAGAAAAATACGGCCGGTGTTTTTTTCCCGGCGCTTGTCGTGCTGTTTCTGGTTTTCCATCCGGTGTTTTCACAGACAAAACCGGACGGGGAAGAATCGGGCCGTATCGTCGATAATTACCGGGCGGTCTTCGATTATCACTTCAGCCGGGCCGACAGGGAACTCAGTCCCGAACGCTGGCTGGAAACGGCCCGGCGGGGCGTGGATCTGGCGATAGGCGCGTGGGAACTCATGGCCGCCGAAATGACGGGAGACGCCGCTTTCCGTTCCGAAACAAGGGAGCGTCTGCGGGACTGGGGCGAAGAAGAACTGGAGGAACGTTTTTCCCGGTGGCTTCTCGGCCGTTTTTTTGGCGGCGCACTTTCCCATGCCGCCGGGGAAACCGCGGCGGCGGTACAAGAATCGAATCTCCTTTACACCTATCATCTGGATGAAGAAGGGAACATCCTGTACGACGAAGCCACAGGCGATCCGCTTGTGATACGTCCCGGTGAAAGGGATTTCCTTCAGGATCGCCGGGACTGGCTCGTCATCCCGGAGGAGAATTTTGAACATGAATCGGCCGTGTACGAAGACATGCTGGCGCGCCTGTTTCCGGAACTGCTGGCGTTCATTCCCGGCGAAGACCGCGCTTCCTTTGAGGAAAAACTTTCACAACTTGGCGTTCTTGCTCGTCTTGATCTGCGAAAGGAATTCGAAAACGTTGTCGCACGGGAAGAGCGCCTCTTTACCGCCCGCAGAACCGGGGACATATGGAGCCTGAGGAAGAAAAGCGATGACGAAGCCGCGTCGGCCGTTACCGCGCGGATCATAGGGGAAGCGGAAGAGATATGCAGGGAAGGCATCGCGTCCCTCTCGGCCCGCATCGAGGAGGCCTCCGCCGGCGCCGGGGATCTTGTACTGGCCGGAACCGAATGGCTGGAAGAATACCGGGAGCAGTTTAACCGCGGGCTTAAGGCATGGGAAGACGCCGAAGAACGTTTCTTCATCAGCCGTATTGAGTGGGAACAGGAGGCGGGCCTCAGGTATACCGAAGGGGAAAGCGCCTGGACCGTCGCCTATAATCAGTTTGAGGCCGAAAGGCAAAAATGGGAACAGAACGCCGCCGTGCTTTTTGCGTCGGGAGAGACGCTCTTTCTGAAGGCTTCGGAAAATCTTGAGAAATCCATAAAACAGGCGAAGGCCGAATTTGAAAAAGACGCGGCGCTGCGTACCGAAGCCGGTACGGAACGCGCGCGGGCCTGGGTTGACATGTACGTTACGTCAGGCGGCATGGTTGCCGCGGCGCGGGAGAACATATCGTTCTGGGAAAACTGGACGGGACAGGAACTCGTGAAGAAGCAGGAACTTGAAACATGGCAGGGCATTTACAACACCTACATAGGCAAGGCTCTTGAAGCCAGGGAGGCGCTGATACGCGATTTCGGCATCGTGATGGGAGAAGGCGCGCTTGCCGATGTACTTTCCGAAGGGGTATCCAGCGAGGATTTTAATCTTGACGAATATCAGATTGAACTGATACGGGCCAGGGCGGTCGCCTCTTACTGGGAAAAACGGCTTGACATCGCCATGGCGGTTTCCACATACGCGGAAGAATTAACCGCCGGCAGGACAACCGACGCGGAAGGCGTTAAAGCCTGGGAGAACGCGAAGGCGGCCTATGACGGGGCGCTTGCGTACTACGAAGACGCGGTTGAAAAGCTCAGGGCCGCCGGAACGGAGACGGCCAAGGCCAAGGAAGCCATTGACGCCGCCTCCCGGCTGTTAAAAGAATCGGACGCCAGGCTCGAGGCAATGAACAGGGAATATTCCGTTCTCGCGGCCGTTCTTGCCACCGGAAAAGCCTCCTATGTACAGCAGGAACTTAAATCAAGGTACATGAGCCTCCTTGATGAATACGGGCTGCTCAACGCTTCCGGGGAACACGCGGCGTATCTCCGTTATCTTGAATACGGTTACAGGCTGGGAGTTTCCCGGGAGAAGGAAAGCGCCGGAGAACTCCTCAAGGCGCTTGTAATGGGAGAAGGCGGCAAGTCCCTTGCCGTTCTTGAAAGTGAGGCAAAAGGCATCGCCGTTACTGACGCCGGTATTCCGAAAAACATCGACGGATACGGCATTCCCCGTGACAATCCGTATTATGAGGTTATTGAAGAACTTCTTGCCCGCCGCTCAGATGAAATTGCCGCGTTTCCCGGATCGGAAAATGAAATAAACGGGCGGTACGGAGAAATAATTTCGCGTATGGTTATTCTCGCGAAATCCGCGGCCGAAACGGATCTTGCGCTACGCATTCGTTCGCTCGGTCTTTTTACCGCCGCTTCCGGCGCGGACTGGTACTTCAACGGCCGTCTGCCTCAGGCGGATGAACTGAAGGCGTTTGAAGCGGCGGATACGGCGGCCGTTCTGCGGGAAGACGCCGGGCGCGCCTTTACCGCGCTGCTTGAAGCGCGGCTTTCCCTTGAGCTTGAAGGACTTGCCTGTGTTCTTGGCAGGGGAGGGGGAAGCGGGGAAGGTGAAACGCTTTCGCATTTTTTCACCGGAGGCGAGGATGACGCCCAAAAACTGTACGAAATCCTTTCGGCCCTCAAGGAACGTCTAGGGGAAGATCCCGGCGCGTGGTACACCGGCGATGAGACGGAAGACGTTATAATCGACATGTTCATTTACGGAGGCGGTTTTCTCCCGTCATCGGCATATCTTGAAGCCGAGGAGAACGCGTGGCGTTTAAGCAGCGGGCTCCTTGATGCCTTCCTCAGGTACGGCCCGTCCGCGGCTTTTGCCGGATCTGACGCCTGGAACCGTTTTACATTATCTCTTGAGGAATCGTTTGAGAAATTCGGCATAGAAACCGCGGGCGGCATGCTACCCGGCGCGAAGATCGCGGCGGAAGCGGTGATGAACCGGGAAGGCGATCCCTTCGTCCTCGCCGCGGAATTTTTTGAAGTCTTTGACGACGTGTCTTTTCTTCCGCAGTGGCTCAGGGATGAAACCGAAGCGTGGAAATCTTCGCTTATGGAATACATGGCCGCCGTAGCGGTTTATTCGGGCAGAATACGCGAAGACGAACTGGAATTTCCGGCCAGGCGGCTTGAAGAAGTTGAAGCGCGGCTTATGGAATTGGCCGTTTTTTTGGAGGCCTCCCGGGAGGCCGGTTCGCCGGAGCGCGCCCTTTACGAAGAACTGTACGCCGAGCGCGGTTCGCTTTACAGACAGCGCCTCTTTGCCGATGCCGCAGGTCTTTGCATTGCGTTCCTTTCCGCCGGGCAAAAATCATGGCGCGAGTACATATCCGAAGAGTACCTCGGGCATATCGAAGATCCCATTCCCGGTGCGTCCGGCCAGATGGAAACGCTGCTCATGGATCTGTATGTCCAGGCGGAAAGGGATTCGGAAAAACTTGAAGCCGCGTTTTTAATCCATTCAGGGGGCATCGCCGGATATTACGATGATACTCTTGCCTCCGCCGCGGCCCTTTATGCCGAAGATCCGGGCAGGCCCTGGGATGAGAGCCTCGTTTGGAAGACCCCCTATCTTGTCTCGGATGATTACAATGCCGCCCTGAATGAATACCGCTGGCATCTTCAATATGAAAAGGCGCTTCGCCGTGATTTGGAAAGTCTTGGCGCGGGCTATGATTATTTCGGACTGGATATCCGTGAAACAAGGGACGCGATGAGCGCCCTCGAATCCAAAATGGCCGCCGAAAAGGAAGTCTTTGAAAATCTTTCCGCCCGTTATTCGGAAGCGGCGCTTCGTTTTTCACAGGCGGGAGCGGCTTATGACGCGCTGTACTCCCTTGCCAAAGACGCATACACGGACATGGAAGAGAAACGCTTTCTTTACGACAGGGAAGACGCGGTACGGAGATGGGCGGCTACCGCCTATCTTGGTATTGACCGTAATGAAATTGAAACATCGAAGGCTTCTCTTGAAAGGGCAAGAATCGTGCTTGCCGTACTTTCCGATCTTTATCATGAAGGCGAAGAACGGCGTCCCTATGAAGACGAGACGTACGAAAAACTTTACGGGGAATACCGGAAAAGTTTTGAAAGGATGCTGCTTTCACTGCGGGCGCAGGACGCCGTCAACGGCGCGCTGTTGCGGGAAGCGGAGAGAATCGATTCCGATTATGCACAGTATACCGCATGGCTTCGCGTTATGCAGGGAAATTTAAATTATGCGGAAACCTACCTTTCTTCCGCCAACAGAAGCGCCTGGAATCTGAAGGATCTGATTACCGTCAGGGAAGACGGAAGGCTTGCCTTTTCTTTTAACGGCATAGGCGCGCAAGAGGCTGCGGCGCTATCGTCGTATTTCACGGCGGATAAATTTCTGGACGGGGAAAACAACGCCGCGTCTTCCTTTGAAGAAGCGGTCCGCGGATTAAACACGAGGATGGTTTTTTATTTCAGCGATCCCAACAGATACCAGCTCTGGGCGCTGGCCCGCGATTTCCTTGTCAGGACTCTTTACGCCGCGTCCGGTGTGCCGTATCTGGGCGCACAGTACGATTCGGCGTCCTCGATGGCGATGGGCACTCCGCTGGGCAATATCTATATTGCGGGACCCGGCGATGAAATATGGCGTCAGGCGCACAACGCCGAATTTACTGTTACCGCGATGCAAAACACCGCGTGGAATTTACTGTCGGCGGAAGAGAGGGCCGATCTGGAATTTTACACCATACTTACCCTTTCAGGCGGGGGCGGAAACGAACGTTCTTCCTTTTCAAAGGTCTCCGCGATGACCAAGTACCTCCTTGTGTTTAATCATGTGAATTATCAATTCAACCATTACAGGGAAAATGCCGGTAAATTCGGCGTCGGATTTCTTTTTAACGCGCAGCGGGACAGGGCAACGTATGCCTTTATCCGTGTAATTGTTCCCACGCTGGAATACCAGTCCGCGGTTGCGGCGGGCAGCAATGATTTGAGGTTTACCATCACGCGGTTGAACAGTTCTCTTAACGGCTATCTTGATACCTGTGAACGGATTGAAACGCTTAACGGGGAAAACAGCGAAGGAGTTGTCTGGGAGGATATTTACGCTTCCCTTAACACGGCCGGAGGTTTTACCGGGGAAGA
>JAISEB010000014.1 GCA_031264395.1 Treponema sp.
CCGCTTTTTTTAGGCCGGCGCGCCGCTCAGGCTAAAGCCTTCGCGCACACGTTCGCGTCTTTTACACACAATGGGCGCCGGGCCTTGTCGCTGCCGTCCGGGCACGGCCTTGCGGCCGCTTTTTTTAGGCTCCGCGGCGCGCCGCTCAGGCTAAAGCCTTCGCGCACACGTTCGCGTCTTTTACACACACTGGGCGCCGGGCCCTGTCGCTGTTGTCCGGGCACGGCCTTGCGGCCGCTTTTTTTAGGCCCCAAATATATGCGTGAATTCGTGGAGGAGTTCGAGGGCTTTGGATTTGCAGCTGCCGCAGACGGTTCCTATTTTGGTGGCGGACTGGAGATCCTCCCAAGTGCGGGCGCCGTTGTGGAAGGCGTTTTCTATGTCCTTGTCGGTAATGGAAAGACAGTGGCAGATTTCCACGGCCTTTTCCTGCAGCATGCCCGCCCTGCCCGTCTTCTCAAGATAATCGTCTATGGCGGCCCGCAGGGCTTTGTCGCCCAGAACCGAGCAGTGTATTTTGTATTCGGGAAGCCCCCCGAGTTTTTCGACAAGATCCTCGGGCCTTACGGCGTAGGCGTCGCGTATGTTCATGCCCTTGATTGTTTCCGAAAGCATGCTGGTGGAGGCAATGGCGCTGGCGCAGCCGTAGGTCTTCCACCTTACGTCGGTTATCACGTCGTCTTTTATCCGCAGAAGCATCAGCATCTGATCGCCGCATTTAATGTTTCCGGTCTGTCCCCGGCCGTCGGCGGGAAAGGCCGATTCGTCATCAAAGAGCACGTTCCTGGGATGGGTAAAATGCTCCTTCACGGTATCCGAATATAACCAGTCGGACATTCCGTACTCCTCTTATGCGTGAACCGGCATGGTCGACATGGATCTGAGCCGGGCAATAATGGGAGGCAGGGTCTCAACTATGTAGTCTATATCCTCCCTGGTAATTCCCCATCCAAAGCTGAAACGTATGGAACCGTGGGCAAGCTCCGGCCCGACGCCCAGTGCCATGAGCACGTGGGAAGGCTCAAGGCTGCCTGAGGCGCAGGCCGATCCTGTTGACGCCTCAATTCCGTTGATGTCCATTAAAAGCAGTATCGCCTCCCCTTCCGCGCCGGGGAAGGATACGTTGAGGGTATTGGGAAGCACGTCCACAGGGTGGCCGTTGATTTTAATGCCGGGAATCGCGCCGAGGAGCCCGTCCTTAAGGCGCGCGCGAAGGGCGGAAAAGGTCCGGCCGTACTCTTCTACTCCCTCGGCGGCAATGGCCGCGGCCTTGCCGAAGCCCAGTATCCCCGCGTTATTGTAGGTCCCCGCGCGCAGGCCGTCTTCCTGATGACCTCCGTGTATAAGGGGAAAGAGGGGCGCGCCGCGCCTGACATAAAGGGCCCCAGCGCCTTTTGGGCCGTAGATCTTGTGGGCCGACATGGTAAGATAATCCACCCCCAGATCCGCCACATTTACCGGGATCTTTCCGGCCGCCTGTACCGCGTCGGTGTGCATAAAAGCGCCGGCTTTCTTTACAAGGGCCGAAATTTCCTTAATATTCTCAATCGTGCCCACCTCGTTATTGGCCATCATCACCGAAACAAACAGCGTCTTGTCGTTAAGGGCCTTTTCAAGATCCTCAAGCCGTATCTTTCCGTATTCATCCACCGGAAGAAACACAACGGGAAAGCCCAGCGTTTCAAGATAACGGGCCGAATTGAGGACGCAGGGATGCTCAATGGCGCTGGTGATAAAGGCGTTGCGGCCGCCGCCCGATTCGTCCGCGAGGCGGCGCATGGCGGCGAACACCGTATTGTTCGATTCGGAACCGCCTGATGTAAAGATAATGTCCTCGGGGGCGCTTCCCAGAAGCGTTCCCACCGCCCGGCGGGCCTCCTCCACCCTGGCGCGGGCCAGCCTCCCGGAGGCGTGCATGCTCGAAGCGTTTCCATATATGTCAAGATCCTCGATCATCGAAGCCTTGACTTCGGGTTTGAGGGGGGTAGTCGCGTTATAATCGGCATAGACTCTCTTCTCCGTCATGATTCCCTTCCTTCTTTTACTAAATTAATCATGAATGCCATCATTAAGTATATCGTCTTTTTAAGGTGAATGCAATTCCTATTTTAACTATGGGTATTAAGGGCAATACAAAGCCCCATTTCACTTATTACACGGAAGGGATATACTATCCGCCCATGGTTAGTAAAGAGCGTTTGGAAAGAACCCTCAAGGACATGATCCTTTCGGCGTCCGGCTGGCGCGGCGTTTTTGCCGAAGACGGCGGGGAAGAAAGCCGCGCCGAGGGGATCTCTCTTTACCACCGTATCATCGCGGCGGCGGCGGGGGAAGCCTTCGCGGCCTTTCTCCGGGAAAATTGGGAAGGCGTTCCGGCCTCAGGGCCCCTTGTCATTCTGGGAAACGACACCCGGCCGACGGGAAAGGCGGCGGCCGGGGCGGTATGCGCCGCCCTTGCGGAATCGGGGTGCGCCGTCCGTTACGCGGGGATCACCGCCGCCCCCGAGATCATGGCCTACGCCAGAAGTTTCGCGTTCGCCGGTTTTCCCGCCGGTTTTATCTATGTTTCGGCAAGCCATAATCCCATAGGCCACAACGGCCTCAAATTCGGCCTTTGTGACGGCGGCGTTCTTTCCCCCGAAAAGGCGTCAAGGCTTGCCGAAAAATTCCGCGCCGTTATGGCCGGGGAAGGGGGAATCAACCGCGCCGACGCCGCGCCCGCAGGAAACGCCGTTTGCGAATCGCATGAGGTAAAAAAGGCGGCATACCGCGCGTATCTTGACTTCACTTCCGAAGTGGCATTTGGAAGCGAGGGTGAAAGCGGCGTCAAACAGGCAATCGTATCGGGCCTTGCGGAGCGCCCCCTCGGCGTGGCCGCCGACTTCAACGGTTCGGCCCGGACCCTGTCCATAGACAGGGAATTTCTTGCCGGCCTCGGGGTTTCCTTCTACGCCATGAACGACAGGCCCGGGGACATTCGGCACCGCATCATCCCCGAAGGCGAATCGCTTGAACCCTGCCGCGCCTTCCTCGAAAAAAAGCACGCCGAAGATCCTTCCTGTATCCTGGGGTATGTTCCGGACTGCGACGGCGACAGGGGGAATCTTGTGATATGGGACGACGGGGAAAACAGGGCCCGCATTCTGGAGGCGCAGGAAGTTTTCGCCCTTTCCTGCATGGCGGAACTTGCCCATCTGGTGTGGACGGGGGAGCTTGCCTACGACAGCGGGGGAAACGCCCGTTCAAAGGCCGCCGTCGCGGTAAACGATCCCACGTCCCTTAGAATAGACCGCATAGCCAGGGCCTTTGACGTTCCGGTTTTCCGGGCGGAAGTGGGGGAAGCGAACGTGGTAAGCCTTGCCCGCAGGCTCAGGAAAGACGGCTATACGGTGCGCATACTCGGCGAAGGCTCCAACGGCGGAACCATCACCCACCCGTCGTCGGTGCGGGATCCCCTTGATACCGTCATGGCCCTTATCAAACTGCTCGCGGTGCGGGGCGGAAAAAAGCCCGGCCTCTTTGAACTGTGGTGCGATCTTTCAGGCCAGGCCGGAATTTTCACTCCCGGCTTCACCCTTGCCGGGATCATCGCGTCCCTTCCCGCCTTTGTTACCACAGGGACTTCGACCGCGGACTCGCAGCTTAAAATACGGACGGCCGATCACGGGATTCTCAAAGACCGCTATCAGAAAATATTCCTGAGGGAATGGGAAGAGCGGAAGGAAAGCCTCAGGGTACGGTACGGGATAACAGGATGGGAGGCGGCGGCCTACAACGGCGCCCTGGAAACGCGCGGGATAACCCGGTTCGGCAGCGCCGGGCGCGGAGGGCTCAAAATATATTTTACCGGAAGCGAAGGCGGCCCCGCCGCGGCGCTGTGGATGCGCGGCTCGGCCACGGAAAATGTCTTCCGTGTCATGGCCGACGCCGAAGGCCAGGACAGGCGCTTCGAACGGGATCTTATTGAATGGCAGCGCCGCATGATAGCGGAAGCCGATATGGAGGAATAATGGGTATTAGGGGAGAAATTTTTTCAACCAGCGTTCCGCTGGCAAACAGGACGTATTTTTTCAACGTAAAGGAAAACCGCCTGGGGGATCTTTATCTCAACATCGTGGAAAGCAAGAACAGGGAAACAGGCGGCTTCGAGCGGCAGTCGGTGATCCTCTTCGCCGAAGATCTCGCGGAATTTCTAAAGGGTTTTGACGAATCCCTGCGGGTGCTCGAGAAGGCGTCGCGTGAAAAACGGCGGGGCGCCGGATCTCCGCCTCCGGGCGGCGCGGCAAGAGGACGTCCCTCGGGAAGCGGGCGTCCCGCGAGAAACGAGCGCCCCGAAGGAAGCGAACGCCCCGCGGGAAGAGGGCGCCCCGTCGTCAGGCGCGGCGGCCCTTCCGGAGGCCGCGGCCCCGGACAGCCGCCGAAACGTCCCGGCGGGGGCGGGCCGGGAAAACGCCCCGGCCGCGTCGTGGTCAAAAAAAAGACGTAAAAAGGGGCGGGTTCAAAGCGGGCCTTGGGTACGGCGCGGGATTAACCGCGGGCTAATCCGCGCTCAGGGCTTCGGCAATAACGGCCTGTATGCGGCCGGCGAGAACCTGTTTCTTTTCGTCCGGCGGAAGGCCGGCTGTGGGAATGACGTTTCCGAAAACAACCTTTACGGGGCCGGGGTTAAGGCGGTAACGGCGTTCGAACACGTCGTAGCTCCCGGCCAGCGCGACAGGAACAATGGGAGCCTCCGCCTGGGTGGCAAGTTTAAGGGAACCCGGATGAAAGGGAAGCAGCCCCTCTCCCCGCGACCTGTGGCCTTCGGGAAAGATGATCATGGCCCCGCCCGCCTTTATCAGCGCTACTCCCTTGTTGATGGTGCGTACCGCGCGGCGTATGTTTTTGCGATCCACGAAGAGTCCCCCCAGCAGGTATATCCACATGTTAAGAAGGGGAATGTAGGCAAGCTCCTTTTTGGCGATAAACCCTATGGGACGGCCCGCGTAAGCCAGGTGAAGCACGATGTCGAAGATGCTGCCGTGATTGCTGACAAAACATACGCCGCCGTGCGGGGGAATGTTTTCCTCTCCCAGAACGGTTACGCGGCAGCCGCTGCAGACAATGATAAAACGGGCCCAGCCCCGCGCGACGGCGTACATCAGGGCCGCCATGGGCTTCCGCAGCCCGGCCACGCTGAAGACAAACACCACAATGCCCAAGGGCACAAGGACGATTACCGCCCCCACAACGGGTATAAAAACAAGAATGGTTTTAAGCAGGGCCACAACAGCCTCCCTATAATCCCGCGAACGCCTCGTCAACGGCGCGCAGGGTTTTCCGCGCGGAGGCGCTGTCCGTAAAAACAAAGGCGCGTATTCCCATGGACAGCGCGCCGTCTACATTCTGGCGCAGATCGTCGAAAAAAACAACTTCCTCAAAGGCGCAGCCGAGCAGGGAAACAAGCTTCTCGTAAATGGCCGGTTCCGGTTTCACCGCCCCCGCCTCGCAGGAAAAGACCCCGGGATAACGGGTAAAGACCGGGATGTTTTCCCTGGCCCAGGCAAGGAAATCGAATGGCATGTTTGAAAGAATAGCCACACCGCAGCCCAGGGCGTCAATGTCTTCCATGAGCCTCTCGGTACCGGCGTTGATCCGTTTCCAGCCGTCCATATCCGCCCCGGACATTCTTTCAAGACATTCCCCATCCGGGAAGATCCCCTCCTCCGCAAGTATGGCCCTGTAATAGCCTTCGCCGTCAAAAAGACCGCGGTCATATTCAAGGCGGCGCTTCCGGTCCAGCTCGTCAAGCCGCCCCGCGCTGATCCCCGCCATGGAGGCGAGGGCTTCCCGCTCTTCCCTTGAGGGACGAAGGGAAATCACCCCGCCGTAATCAAATACAACCGCCTTTATCCTGCCTTTCATTGCCGCTCCTTAATCCGGCCGCAACCGGCCCGGCTCAAATCTTACGCCGTATTCAGGCAACGG
>JAISEB010000142.1 GCA_031264395.1 Treponema sp.
GTCTTCGGCTCCCTTACCATTGCGATCATTCAGGCCCTGATCATGTTTAACGGCAGGATCAATTCCTGGTGGACCAAGATCACCGTCGGCATTCTGCTCCTCCTCTTTATCGGTTTACAGCGGCTTATTGTAATAATCGGCAACAAGCAAAAATAGAGTTGTTCAGCTAAACAAGTCCAATGAGGGCGGGCGGCGGGTTTTTGCGCCGCCGGACGGCGTTTTACAAAAGGCCGACCGGATCGACATCCACCTCGAGGTAGACACGGGAATCCCTGCCCTTCTCATACCCGGCAAGGATCGTTCCCGCGGCGCTGTGGAGGGCCCCCATGGACGGGCCGCGCAGTATAAGCTGGCGGCGGTAGTTTCCCGCGATAAGGCCTATGGGACATTCGGCGGGTCCCAGCATGTCCGCTCCCGGCGGCAGAAGCGGGGCGGAAAGGGACGCGGCGCGTTCTATGGCCTTGTCCGCCCGCTGGGGATCGCGGGAACGGACGGTAAAACGGATAAGCCGGGCATAAGGGGGAAAGCGCAGCGCCTTTCTTTGGGCCAGTTCCGCGGCAAAGAAACCTTCCACGTCAAGTGAACAGGATCTGGTAATAATGGGATCGCCTGATCTCAGGGTCTGCACTATTACCTTGCCGTCGGGAAAGTAGCGGCCGGCCCTTCCGGCTACCTGCACGATAAGGGAAAAAGTCCTCTCCGCAGCCCTGAAATCGGGCAGATAGAGGCCCGTGTCGGCAAGCACGACGCCGACAAGGCGGACCCCCGGAAAATTGAGCCCCTTGGCCACCATCTGTGTCCCCAAAAGGACGTCCACCTGCCCCGCCCGGAACATCTCCAGCGTTTCTTCAAGGCTTCCCTTTTTTGCCGTGCTGTCCGCGTCGGCGCGCCGTATCCTCAAGCCGGGAAAAGTACGGCGCGTCTCTTCCTCTATCATTTCAGTGCCGAAACCCCGGAAACCGGCCTCAAGCGAACCGCACCGGGGACAGGCCCGGGGAGGCTCCTCCGAATAGCCGCAGTAATGGCAGATCGCCCTGTTTTTTTCCTTGTGCCATGTAAGGGAAACTGAACAATGTTTGCAGGAAAGTTCGAAACCGCAGGAAGGGCAATGGTAAAAATAGGCGAAACCCCGGCGGTTAAGAAAGAGTATGGTCTGCCTGCCCATGGCGGCGGTTATCCGCATTTCCTCCTTTAACTCGGAGGTAAGGCACCCGTCGGTTTGTTCCAGACCGGCGCTTTTTATTTCGGGGATACTGCCCCCGGAAAGACGGCGCGAAAGTTCCAGCCTCTTTATTGTCCCTTCGTTCATGAGTTTCCAGGCTTCCGCCGAAGGGGTCGCCGAGCCCATCACCAGGACCGCCCCTGAGGCCGAACAGCGGCGTATCGCCGCCTGCCTGGCGTGGTAGCGGGGAGTGTTCCCCGATTTATAGGAACCGTCGTGTTCTTCATCCATAATGACCAGTCCCAGGTTCCGCACCGGGGCGAAGACCGCGCTCCTGGGACCGGCCACGATGCGCACCTCTCCCCGGCGTATGCGCATCCATTCGGAAAAACGCGCCGCGGCGCTCATTCCCGAATGGAGCGTCGCCGCCAGATTCCCGAACCGTTTTCCCATGGCCCGGGCGGTCTGGTGGGTAAGCGATATTTCGGGAACCAGATAGATCACCGATTTTCCCATGTCAAGCGCGTACTCGGCGGAGCGGAGAAAAACCTCGGTCTTTCCCGATCCGGTGATCCCGTAAAGGTACAGCATGGGAGGAAGGGGAAGGGAAGGGGGCCCGTCAGCCGCCCCCGCTTCGGGAGGGGGAGGGGAGGATGAAAGGCCCTTTGTGATTGCGTCAAGGGCGCTGCGCTGTTCGTCTGAAAGTTCCAGCGGCCCGGCGCCGATTTCTTCTTCATCGGGAAGGGAAAGAAAAGAAGCGGCCCGCCGCCCGGAAGGGATCATGGCGGCAAGGGCCTGGCCCCTCCCGCAGAGGTAGTACGCCGCCATCCATTCCGCGAGGGCCATATCCTCTTCATCAAAAACCTTCTCTGCGTCCACAACCCGGCGTATGGCTTTGACCGCCCCTTCGTCTATGCCGGGGGGCGGCTTTTCCCGTGTTCCGGTTATATAGCCCAGCGCCTCCCTGTTTCCGAAGGGAACCATGGCCCTTTTTCCCGCCTCCGCCCGGACGGCGGCCGTTTTTCCAGTGGCCTTGGGTTTTTCAACGTCACGGTAGGTAAAACTCTGGTTTCCCGGAATGTCAAAGAGAAGATCGAAGTAGGGCATCACATTCCTTTCGCGATTGTTTCAGCGTAGGCGCCGTCCAGTTCACAGAGTTTTTCGCGGAGAAGCCGCATATCGTCCCAGGCCGGTTTCTTGAGGTTTTCATTTCGCAGAAGGGCGCTGGGATGATAGGTGGCGAGCATGGGAACGCCCCCAATATCGTGGAAACGGCCCCGGAGGCTGCCTATGGTTTCGCTTACAGCGTTGCCCAAAAGCCGGTTTGCCGCGACTTTACCGACACAGAGGATGACACGGGGGGAAAGCAGGGCAAGCTGGCGCGTCAGGAAAGGCACGCAGGCCGACATTTCGGCGGGCAGGGGATCGCGGTTTTCCGGAGGGCGGCACTTTACCACGTTGGCGATAAAACAATTTTTATTCCGGTAAAGCCCCAGCCGTCCCTTCGAGTCCAGCATGCGGTCCAGAAGCTGTCCCGCGCGCCCCACAAACGGCCTTCCGGTAGTATCCTCGTCAAAACCGGGCCCTTCTCCTATGACCAGTACCAGCGGATGGGGAACCCCCTCGCCGGGCACCGCGTTGGTACGGGTTGCGGAAAGCCCGCAGGCGGCGCAGGAGCGGACATCCGCCGCGACCCGCTCAAGGGAATCAGGCTCCGTAAGGCCCCCCGGGGCCTCTCCGGCGGGCTCTTCCTCCCGGAAGGCTGTGAGATAACCGCCGCTTACGGACGCGGCGGCGCGATCGAGGAAACGTCCCAGACTGTTTTTTTGTTCGGCTGTCATGCGTTAATTCAACCGGAAGAAGGCCGCCAGTTCAAGGGGAAAAAACCGAAAAGGGAGAACCGTGCCCGGACAAAACGCCCGGACACGGCTCTGTTCCCCGGCCCCCGAGCCACGGCCCTTCGCCTGACGGCATCCCCTTCCGCAATTCCGCCCCGGCATCCCCTCAAGGGTACATCGCGCCCGCCCTCCGGCGGGAAGCAGGGGCTGTTCCAAAACCCGGCCGGTTTTGGCAGCCCCGGTAAACCATGTTACGAAGCTCCTCCCAGTTTTTGAATTTCACTGACAAACTCGTCAAGGTTTTCGAAATGCCGGTACACGGAGGCAAAACGTATGTACGCAACCTTGTCCAGCGCGCCGATTTTTTCCAGAACCAGATCCCCTATGGCCGACGTCGCAAGTTCATGGTTCACCTTTCCCATGATGGCGGATTGATCTTCCACCTCGTTGATGAGGCTTTCTATGCTCATCTGGGAAACGGGCCTTTTTTCCATGGCCCGCTGTACCCCCCGTTCTATCTTGTTCCGGTCAAAGGGCTCCCGGCGGCCGTCCTGTTTTATCACCATGAACTGCTTGTCTTCGGTGCGTTCATAGCTTGTAAAACGGTAGCCGCAGCCGTTACACTCCCGTCGGCGGCGTATGGCGTCCCCGTTGGCCAGCGTCCGGGATTCAATCACCTTGTCGTCAAAATTACCGCAATGGGGGCATCTCACCGCCGCTCCTACCCCGCCGCTTGGGCGGGTGCTTTCACAACTCCCGATATATAGGGCCTCATACATGGGGCTTACCTACAACTATATCACACTATATCTTGGGCCGCAAGGTGGCTGAAGGCGAAACTGCGCTTCGCCTTCAGCTGGGGGGTTTTGCGGCGTTTGCGCGGGATTTGCCTCTGGCGCGCGAGTTTTTTGCCGCAAAACTCCGGCCGGGCGGTTATGCGGATGGAGGCGAATCCAGTAATTCAGAATTCAAAACAACCGCGGACAGACACAGACCAACACGGACAAATAAACGAATAATCCTTATACCGTAGTTTTTCTCCTTTTGTATCTTTTTGCATACTATCATACCGGTTTTGTCCGTTCTGTCTGCGAGGTCAGCGGTTAATTTTCTTCAAAATCCCGCAAATTTGACGGTATGTACCGGATAAAAAAGCAAATGCCGATGCCCTGATACGAAGCGGAACGGGGTTCCCCTTGTTTCCCTGCCGTGGTATGCTTCTGGTTCTATGAAGATAGGGATAGACACCTTCGCCTGTGACGGAGGAAGATCGGGAGTCGGTGTGTATTTGAACCACTTCCTGAAACGTATACCCCCTTCAGGCGCTTTTTTCGAGCTTTTCGGATGGGAATATGACCGTTTTGCCTACAGCGAGGTCGCGCCGAATCTTGAATTTATTTCCCGGTGCCGGATAACCGGAAAAACCGCCAATTCCCTCTGGCATCTTTACCGGTACGACCGCTTTGCCAAACACCGCGCCTATGACGCCTGTTTCTTTCCGGCGGCCCACCGGCGGCCCCCCTACAAGTCCTCCTGTCCCGCCGTGGGCGTCGTTCACGACATGGCTGCCTATTGGGGGTCGCCCCGGACCAGGGAGCACCTGGGGGCGGTGCTCCGCATGCTGCTGCCCAATTCCCTCCGCCGCATCGACCGTGTTATCGCGGTCAGTGAATGGGTCAAGGGGGAGCTCATGGAAAGGGCGCGGGTAAAGGAATCCAGAATCGAAGTGATTCCCAACGGGATAGATCACGAAGCCTTTTATCCCCGGCCGCGGAATGAGGAAAGCGTCGTCCTCATCCAGCCGTTCAGTTTCAGGCAGCCTTACATGCTCTGCGTTTCCCGCATCGATCATCCCGTGAAGAACCACGTCAGGCTGATAAAAGCGTTCAGCATTTTCAAGGAAAGGACGAAGTTTCCTCACCGGCTGGTGATAGCCGGCGCCGACAGCAACCGGGCCGCGAAGGTGAAGAAGGCGGCCGCCGTCTCGCCGCACCGGAACGACATCTTCTTTACCGGCCACTTTCCCCTGAAGAACCTTCCGGAGCTTTATTCGGGCGCCGACATCGTGGTCATTCCTTCCATGTACGAAGGCTTCGGCATGGGGGTCCTTGAAGCCATGGCCTCAGGCGTTCCTGTCGCCTGCGCCAGAGCGGCGTCTCTGCCCGAAACCGCCGAGCACGCCGCCCTCTACTTCGATCCGCTGGATTGCGAAGACATGGCGGACCGCATGGTTACCCTTACCACCAACCGCGGCATATACCGCGAATGCCGGGAGGCGGGCCTGGAACGGGTCCGGTCTTTCTCCTGGGACCGTTGCGCCGAACGGACCCTGGCCGTTATTCAGGAAACCACGGGAAAGTAGACGGGCCTGTCCGGCGGCCCGGCCGGTTTTGGAATCTGCGAATCAGCCGATTTTGTATCCCAATTTATAGGAAATTTGCCGGGTGATTCCGATAATATCGCCGGCTATGAGGGACTGCGTTTCGGATGTGATGCGGCTCAGGAGTTTTGACACGCTGATGGCCGCCAAAGGATGCCCCTGATGGTTAAAAATCGGGGCGGCGACACAGCGCAGGCCCGGCTGTATTTCCTCATCATCCACCGCGTACCCGCATGTGTGAATAGTCTCCAGTTCCTTCTCCAGACTTTCGCGGGTTGTTATGGTTTTCGCTGTGTATTTTTGCATGACTACTTTTTTATAAAACAGTTCCCTTTCTTCCTGTGAAAGATTGGCAAGAATCGCCTTGCCGACCCCCGTACAGTACATGGGCGCCCGGCGGCCAAGCTGGGAATACTGCACCACAACGTCCGGTGAATCTACCTTGTCTATGTATACTACCTCAAAATCATAAAAAGCCGCCACATGAACCGTGCAGGAGTATTTTTCGGACAGTTCCTGGCAATACGGCTTTGCCTCGGTTCGCACATCCATGCGCCGCTGAACGAGGGAGCCCATCTCAAAGAGTTTAATTCCCAAACGGTAGCGCTTGGTTTCCCGGTTCTGCTCTATATACCCTCTTTTTTGCAGGGTACTCATCAGGCCGAAAACGGTGCTTTTGTTAAGCCCCATTCTAAACGCTATATCGGTAACGCCGAATTCGACAGTCTGGGAACTTCCCAGAATGGACAGAATCTCCAGTGCGCGATCAACCGATTGAATTACAACGCCGTCCGTCGCCCGCTCCTTGATTTTTTGACATAAAAAACCGTTCCGGAACCAACAGGGTTTTGGAACAAACCCACCATAGTATAGAACAGCCGTTCCCGCTTGTCAAACAGGTTTTTTACGGATTTTTTTTACCGCGGCGCTTCCCGGTTTTCCGCCCCGCTGTTTCCATATCTCCTTGCCGAACAGGATCCCGAAAACCTCGTCGGCGTTTTCGACAAAATCGGCGGAAAGGGATTCCCGTATATCCCTGTCCAGTTCTTCCCATTCGCTACGGTTGTCCGAGGGAAGAAGAACCTTCTCCATGCCGTTCCGTATCGCGGCAAGGAGCTTTTCCTTGAGGCCGCCGACGGGCAGCACGCGGCCTGTGAGGGTGAGTTCCCCTGTCATGGCTATGCCGGGCCGGGGCGGGACGCCGCAGAGGGCCGAAAGAAGGGATGCGGCCAGTGTGATTCCCGCCGAAGGCCCGTCCTTGGGTATGGCCCCTTCGGGGACGTGGACGTGGAAGTCGGCTTTTCCCGGGTCCCTGACGGCGAAGTTGTACCGGTTCCGCCCGCTCCGTAGATACGAAAGGGCGATGCGGGCGCTTTCTTTCATCACGTCCCCAAGGTTTCCTGTGATGATAAAATCGCCGTTTCCCTCAAAATGTATCGTTTCCACGGGAAGAACGGTGCCTCCGGTTTCTGTCCACGCGAGGCCGTACGTGACCCCGGTACGGGCCTCCCTGAACACCACGTCGTCTTTGTATTTGCGCCTTCCCAAAAGTTTTTCAAGATCGTCCGTGCGCACCGTTTTTCTGAACGAGGAAACGGGCTTGTCCCTGCCGTAGTTTTTTTTCACCGCCGCGCGGGCTATGCGCCTTGCGCAGCGGGCTATTTCCCGTTCCAGTGCCCGTACCCCCGATTCCATGGTCCAGTGCCGTATGATTTCACGGATCGTTTCATCGGTGAACAGCACTTTCGCGTCCTTAAGGCCGTTTTCCTTAAGTTCCTTGGGAACAAGGAACTGCCTTGCGATGGCGAGTTTTTCGTTTTCGCCGTAACCGGGTATTTCGATGATCTCCATCCTGTCAAGAAGCGGGTAGGGGATGGAGTGAAGGGAATTTGCCGTGGTGATAAAAAGGACCTTGGAAAGATCGTAGGGTACTTCAAGATAATGATCGGTGAAGGAGGAATTCTGCTCGGGGTCAAGCACCTCAAGAAGGGCCGACGCGGGATCTCCCCGGAAGTCGCTTGAAAGTTTGTCTATTTCATCCAGAAGAAACACCGGATTCATCGTCCCCGCCTTCTGCATGGACTGGATGATCTTGCCAGGAAGGGAGCCGACATAGGTCTTCCTGTGCCCCCGTATTTCCGCCTCGTCCCTGACCCCGCCAAGGGATATACGCACGAAGCGGCGCCCTAAGGCCCTGGCCACGGATCTGCCAAGGCTGGTTTTCCCCGTGCCGGGCGGGCCCGTAAAACAGAGGATGGGCCCCTTGATGCCCGTTTTTTCAAGTGGATCTTCCCGGACTGCCGTTCCGGGAGTTACATGCGGCGCGCCTTCAGAAAGCCCGGACGGAGAAGTGAGCTGCCGCACGGCGATAAATTCAAGAATGCGATCCTTTGCTTTTCGCATGCCGAAGTGATCCTCGTCAAGAATGCGTTCGGCCTCCGCGAGATCGGCGGCGCCCGCGCCGGCGTCCGCCGAATATTCGCTCCAGGGGAGATCCGCTATCCATTCAAGGTAGCCCCTGAGGACGCCGGCCTCGGGGGAAAAAGGGGGAAGTTTCCTGATGCGGCCTATTTCCTTCCGCGCCTTGCCGAGTACTTCCTCCCCCGGATTTTTATGCGTTATGGCCCTTTCGATTTCCGCGAATTCGTCCCCGGCGGGCTCGTTTCCCAGCTCCTTGTTTATTTCCTTGATCTGCTCGTGGAGTATGTACTCGCGCTGGCTTTTTTCCATGCGGCTCTTGACCTTGCCGGAAATGCTTTTCTGTATGCCGAAGATCTCGTTTTCCGTTTCCAGTGTTTCAATGACCGCCTCAAGCCGCTCCCGCGTACCGGCTATACCCAAAAGCGCCAGTTTTTTTTCGGGTTTTACGGCGACGGCGTTACAGACAATATTGGCGAGCCGTTCGGGGCTGTCGCTCTTTTCCGCCGCGGTGATGGTTTCCGTGCCTATCTTTTTTGAATATTCGGCGTAGCGGACGAACGAATTCCGCAGCACGCGCATCAGGGCCGCCGTCTCCGCCTCCTCCGGGCCGGAAGGGCCCGTTATCTTTACCGGCTCCACCCGGACGCTTGAAAAGCCGTCATCCTGAATAACGGAAACCGCCCTGCCCCGGTATTCGCCCTGAAGAACGACGCGGAAGGTATTGTCGGGGAGCCTCAGGTACTGAACGATACGCGCCACGATGCCGGTAAGCCGCTCCGGGTTTTCCCGGTTTTCCGTTCCCCCCGTGTCCTTCTTTTCGCCGGGAACGCACGCCGCGAAGAGCCTTAACTCGTGTCTCAGCGCGCCTTCAACCGCGGCAATGCCCGGCTGCATGGTGACAAAGAGGGGAATGACCGTGTTGGGAAAAAGAACCAGTTCCCGCAGGGGAAGAAAGGGAAATTCCCCCTCGCCGTCTGATTTTGAAAAGATCTTTTTTATTCCCGTCCGCTTCCCGGCCCCGGGAAATTTCATGCGCTTTTCTGAATGGACTGGATAAGAGGCGGTTCGGATTTTTCTACCGTCTCCTGTGTTATGATTACCTGCTTGCTTCCCTCGATAGAAGGAATTTCAAACATGATGTCGGTCATGAGTTTTTCGACAATGGCCCGCAGGCCCCGCGCGCCGGTTTTCTGCTTGATCGCCGTATCGGCGATGGCGTTGATGGCCCCTTCGGTGAATTCGAGTTTCACATCGTCTATGGCAAGGGATGCCTGGTACT
Source organism: Treponema sp. (assembly GCA_031264395.1). Taxonomy (GTDB): domain Bacteria; phylum Spirochaetota; class Spirochaetia; order Treponematales; family Breznakiellaceae; genus JAIROE01. The sequence continues at coordinate 9,081 of JAISEB010000142.1, forward strand.
GCTTGACGATGGCGTTGCGGGGTTCGGTGATGATGCGTTTAAGATCTTCCCGTTTCAGTTCGTCAAGGCTTACCGTGATGGGAAGCCTTCCTATAAATTCGGGAATCATGCCGAAATGTATAAGATCGTCGGGGTGAAGCTTGTCGAAAAGTTCCCGCAGGTTTTTTTCGCCCCGCGCCGAAACGTCGGCGCCGAATCCCATGGGATGCTGCACCACCCGCTGTTCTATGAATTTGTCAAGCCCGACAAAGGCGCCGCCGCAGATAAAGAGGATGTCGTTGGTGTTGATCCGTATCATCTCCTGATTGGGATGCTTCCTCCCGCCCTGCGGGGGCACCGACGCGACGGTTCCTTCTATTATTTTAAGAAGGGCCTGCTGAACGCCTTCGCCCGATACGTCGCGGGTAATCGAGACGTTTTCCCCCTTTCTGGCTATCTTGTCGATCTCGTCTATGTACACGATCCCCCGTTCGGCCGCGGCTATGTTGCTCCCGGCGTTCTGTATCAGTTTAAGGAGTATGTTTTCGACGTCTTCCCCCACGTAGCCAGCCTCGGTAAGGGTGGTGGCGTCCACTATGGCAAAGGGAACCTTGAGCTTGCGGGCCAGTGTCTTGGCGAGGAGGGTCTTTCCCGTTCCCGTAGGCCCTATGAGGAGCACGTTGGATTTTTCGATTTCAACATCCTCGGGATCTTTGGCGGGATTCGCGATGCGTTTGTAATGGTTGTAGACCGCCACCGAAAGCGCCTTCTTGGCGGGGTCCTGCCCTATGATAAAAAGATCCAGGTAGGATTTTATTTCCTTTGGAGTGGGGATGTCGCCCGTAAACTGGTTTGAAAGTTCGTGATCCTCGTCGGAAAGTATTTTCCGGCATACTTCGACGCATTCGTCGCAGATGAAAACATCGTTGGGTCCCGCGATAAGCCGTCTTGCCATGTCGGCGCTTTTGCCGCAGAAGGAACAGGATCGCTCAAAACCGTTTGAACTGTTACGTAAACGTGCCATGTTTCTCCCTCGCTAAAACCGAATCCACAACGCCGTACTCAACCGCGTCGGAAGCGGACATGTAGAAATCCCTTTCCATGTCCGCGGCTATCCTGTCCGCGTCCTTGCCCGTATGCTTCGAAAAATATTCGATGGTGAGTTTTTTAAGCCTGATTATTTCCCTTGACTGTATGCCTATGTCCCTGGCCTGTCCCTGGACGCCGCCCCAGGGCTGATGAATAAGGACCCGTGACGAGGGAAGCGCCACGCGTTTTCCCGCCGCCCCGGCGGTAAGGATAAGGGCCGCCATGCTCGCCGCCTGTCCCAGGCAGATAGTCTGCACGTCGGATTTTACCCACTGCATGGTATCGTAAATGGCAAGGCCGGCGGTGACGCTGCCGCCGGGGGAATTGATGTAGAGGTTGATGTCTTTTTCGGTATCCTGCCCGTCAAGGAAAAGCAGCTGGGCCACAACAAGATCCGCGCTGATATCGTTTATTTCTCCGTCTATAAAAACAATACGATCCTTTAGAAGGCGCGAGAATATGTCGTAGGATCGCTCTCCCGTTCCGCTTTGTTCAATGACATAGGGAACCAGGTTGTTCATTTTTTCATTCATACATTAAAATCTAACCATTTATCTTCATGAGGTCCAGATAATTCCCGGTTTTGCCTGTTTTTACGGTGTTTTCCGCCAGTAAAACATCAAAAAGTTTTCTTTCCTTGATTTCCTCTTTAAGAAAATCCGTTGAGGAATTTTCTTCACAGTATTTTTTCACTTCTTCGATAGTGGTTTCCTCCCTTTCCGCCATATCTTTGAATTCTTTTTCAAGTTCCTCGTCGGAAACGGTAAGGGCAAGATCTTCCATCAGCGTTTCCACGATAAGCCGGGAGTGAAGGGCCTTTACCGCGTCGAGCCGCCATTCGTTTTGTATTTCTTCCCTGCTCCGGCCGTCCCTTTCCATTATTTTGACGATGTTCTCGACGGAGACATTGAGACGGCGGGCCAGGTTCCGCCACCGGGAATCAATCTCTATGTGTATCATCGATTCAGGCACGTCAACGGGCGTGTTTTCTGTTATCTTTTCAAGAAGGCGGGAAATCTTGAGGTCCCGCAGCCGGTTTTCAAGGTTTTTTTGCAAGCGTTCCCGTATGCTGTTTGCAAGATCGTCCAGTGTCTTGTACTTCTCGTCAACATCCTGGGCAAGATCGTCGTTGAGTTCGGGAAGCTTCTTTTCCTTGAGGGCGGAAAGGGTTACCCGGATCTTTTTTGTTTTTCCCGCGAGATCCGGATCGGAAAAATCGCCGGGGAAGGTTTTTTCAAAGTCCTTCGTTTCGCCTTTTTTCATTCCGGTAATTTCGTCGTCGAACTGGTAGATGTTGTAACCGGAACCAAGGGTGAACACGAAATCTTCCCGGTTGGAGCCGGGAACGATCCCGCCCTCTTCGTTTACTTCGCCGTAATTAACGGTAACGACATTATCCTTTTCGGCCGCCGCCCCGTCGTCCCGGTCAAGCACAATGGCGTTCCGCTCGCGTACCGCCTCAAGCTCCCGGTCAATGTCTTCTTTTGAAACTTCCGCGCCGGGAACCTCGACTTCAAGCCCCTTGTACTGTCCTACGGTTACTTTCGGCAGCACGTCGTACACCACCGAAAAGGTAAGATCCGCCCCGGTGTCGAATTTCGGCGCTTCCTCCACCTCCGGGGTGGAGTAGGGGAGGGGTTTATCCTCCCGGGCAAAACTTTCATCGTCAAAAACCTGGGTCAGCGCCCCTTCGATGGTGCGCTCCATGGCTTCTCCCTTGAGGGCGTCGCCAAATTTGCGGACCAGCACTTCGCGGGGAACTTTTCCCCTGCGGAAACCCGGCATCTGTATGTTTTTGGCGTACTCTTTGACAAGATCGTCATAATGGGAACCAACGTCGTCTTTTCCGACCGTCAGGGTCAGCTTGACGCTGGAGTGTTCAAGGCGGGTAATTTCTTTGGATACGGTCACACAATGCCTCTTTCGTTGTTTTGCGGGAAGGACCCGCCCAAAGATTCGGGCCTTTTGTCCCGGCCCCGGGCCGCAGTTCAGCCGTGCGAGAGAAGGGACTTGAACCCTTATGCCTGGGGCACCAGATCCTAAGTCTGGCGTGTCTGCCAATTCCACCACTCTCGCATGTTATGCCGGACGCCGCGCGCCCGGAAATACGCCTTGCCAGGGAAGCGGAGCGTCAAATCTTTGGGAAGGGCTGTCCCGCTTTCACGACGATTCTAGCCTGTCGCGCGGCTTTTCGTCAAGACAAGATCGGAGCCGGACATGTAACGGAAATCAGAACCTCAGGCCGGCTCCGGCGAAGGGGAGAAGAAAACCCGGATTGGTTTCGTCCGCGGAAAAGAGGTACAGGTATTCAAGGCCCAGTACGGCGGACCATGTTTGTGAAAAATGCCAGGCCGCCCTGAATCCGGCGCTTCCCGCGGGAAAGAGGGCGTTCACCGCCTGTGCGCCGGCCTGGGGATTCCGTTTTGCAAAGTCAAGCGCGGCGGCAAGCCCTCCGCCCGAGTACAGGGCAAGAACCGCGCGTTTTTCGGCAAGGGACATACGGGCCGCGGCGTGAATTTTGAGGTTTACAAGATGGCCGGTTACCCGGTAATCCCTTGCGCCTGAGGAATAATCCGAAGAAAGGTAATTCCAGCCCGCCGCGCTTTCAAGGCCAAAGGAAAAATTGTTTATTTCAAGGGGCGTAAAACCAAGGCGGACGGAAAAGCCGAGGGGATACAGCCTGCTTGGGAGCATTGCGTTCAGCTGGCCGTGAAGGGGGACCATTGGCCCGTATTCCGCCGAAAAATAGCCGGAACGGGAACGCGGCGGGCGGAGCAGTGTTACCGGGCCCAGGGAAACGGACAGCCCCCCCGGATTTTCGACCCGTATGTCATAGGTTCCCTCTCCGGGCCAAACGGGGAAAAACGCCTCCCCAGCGTCCCCTCCCGGCATGGGGAACAGAAGGCCGGCCGTTTCCCGGCCGTTTGCCCGGTTTCTAAGGACGACGCGGGCCCCGTTTTCCAGATTGCGGCCGCGCAGGGTCAGGGATTGGGGAAAGGCCGGGTCTTTTCCCGATTCGGGCCGGATGACGGAGGGATCAAGAGAAAAGAGTCCGGGTTCAAGCGCGGGAAGCACCTCAAGGGGCATCCAGGGGGGATCTTTCGAAGGTTTTCCAAGAAGATCATAGGATTGGACGCGGTAACGGTAGCTGCCCGGCGGAAGGGATACGTCAAGATGATCTTCCCCGGTATGTTCCCGCAGAATTTCCCGCCGGGAAACGGAATCTTCCACGCGTACTTCATAGTAGAGCGCGTATTCTTCGGGATACCAGGAGAGGCGCTGCACAAAGCGCGGGATTCCGGAACTGCTGTCGATAAAATAGAATTTTTCCGCGTTCTCCTGGGCGGCAAGGGCGGCGCACAGGAGAAAAAGAACGGGGAAGAACGATCTACCGGCCATACAGCACTCCCGGGTCCCTGACGCGGGGATTTTCCACTTCAGGAACATTCACGGTAAGGCGGTTTTCTTTTGGCCTTCCTCTCCGTTCAATGCCGCTTTCAGAACGGTACACCCCCTCGACGCGCCAGATAAAAGAGCCGCGTTCAAGAAGGGCAATGTCCTCGACGGTATAGGCGGCGTAAGCGGTTTCGGCGTCAATTACGGGCCCTCCGCCCGAAGCCGGATCGTTTTCTTTTGAAAGGGTGAAGATGTAGGCGTTGGCCCCGGGAACCGCCTCCCAGCTGAATTCCAGGCGGCGGCTCCTCCTTATTTCGCCGGGGCCCATCACGAAACGATCCCCGGGATTCATGCCGGCGGGGGCGGGAAGCAGGGAAAGCGCCCGTTCAGGAGGCGCCTCAGGAGACGGGGGCGGCCTGGCGGGAGCCTCAATTGGGACGCCCTCCTCTTTGGCGGCCGGGACCGGCGTCTCAATGGGGACGCCTGCTTCTTTGGCGGGCACGGCGTTCCGGCCGCCGTCCGCGGCGCTTTCCTCTTCCGTTCTGCTTGAAACGGTGAAGAAACGCGGTGAAGAGAATGGGAGTTCGACATCCGGAAAAACCTGCCTGACCCGCCAGTACCAGCCGCCTTCGCCGGGATTGTACACGAGGGAAGCGTTTTCCTCTCCTTCCACATGCGCCGACAAACGGGGTTCTTCGAAAAGGGGATTATCCGCCAGTTCCAGAAAGTATTCACCGCTGTCCGGAACGCCCGGAGGCGTCTCTCCCTTCTTCCAGAAGAAACGGGGTTCCGCCTCGTCCCGGTAAAAGACATACCCTTCGGCGGGACTTATGAGGCCGGGTTGTACCGGGGGAAGGACGACGATTTTTCCGGCGGGCGTGCGGGGAGGCTCGCCGCCATCGGGGTATACCCGCCACCAGTAGGCTCCGGGATCAAGGGACACGGAAAAGGATTCTTCGGGAACCAAAAAACTCTTTTCCCCCCTCTTAAGACGAAAACGGCGGTCCGCGGCAATTTCCAGCGTTGAAAGATTCGAATAATTGACGCGGGACCAGGTAAAACGCACACCGGCCTTTCCGTCCTGCGCGAGAAAATACGTATCTTCCCTTGGGGAAAGGGGGACGGCCCTGACTTCCCCCCTGGAGGCGGGAAAACTTTCGCCCGAATTCAGCGTCTCTCCGTTGGCCGTGACCTTTCCTTCCAGTACCTGCATGGTAAAGGCGCCGGTATCGTCCACGGAGGCGCTCACAACGGCGCCGGCGTCCAGTTCCACGCGGTTTTCCCCGGATACAAGGATGCGTATGGCAAGCGGGCCCGCGCCGGCGTCAAGGGCGACGAAAAGATCCCCTTCCGAAAGGCTTACGACGTTTTCGCCGTTTTCACTCTGAATTTGTATCAGCGTGTTTTCCGCGAGTTTAACGTCGGGCCCTTCCTTGAAATGAATGGAGGCTTCGGAAAATTCGGCGGTATGTATATAATCCCCGTAGTACACCGGGGCGCCCCTGGAAAGCCTGATCCACAGAACCCGGTCGGTAAAGCGCCGCTGGGCCGCCTGCCGTTTGTAGGTGATGGTTCCCGCAGGTTCGGCGAAGCGGTCCATGCCCCGGTACAGATCCCTCCAGAACATGCCGAAAGAGAAGGCTGCGCCCGCCAGGCAGAGAAGTACCACCAGCGCGTCCCGCGCCGTCCCCCTCCGGCGGTCTCCCGTGGCGTCCGCCGGCCCGCCGTAAACGCTAGTCATGTATCTTGTACTTTTTTTCCACCACGTCAAGATCGGGCGTCCCGGGCTCGGGCGGCGCGATGCCCAGCTGCCTGCGGACTTCTTCGAGGGTTACGGGGGAAGGCTGCGGCCCCTCCGTTACCCGCAGGTTTACCACCGCGAACATGCGTACCGGCTTCTCCTTCCCCTTTACGGAGATGCCGGGCATTTCTTCGGCAATGACGGATTCCTTCACCAGATTCCAGGTATTTTCGGTGATGAGGATATCCGTTCCCAGAGGCTTGTTCAGGGGTTCGGTACGGGAGGCGAGGTTTACCGCGTCCCCTATGACCGTGTATTCCATCCGCTCATGGGAGCCTATTTGACCGGCGACTACATCCCCGGTATTGATCCCGCAGCCTATACGCAGATAGGGCCTGTTTTCCGTTCCCCGGCTCTGGTTGTATTCCCGCAGGGCCTCGCGCATCATCAGCGCCGAACGGACGCAGGAAAGAGCGTCGCTGTCCGGATTTCCCGAGGATACGGGAGCGCCCCAGATGGCCATAATGGCGTCCCCTATAAATTTGTCCACCACGCCGCCGGTTTTGGTAACGCAGTTAACCATACGGACAAGATAGGAATTGAGAAAACCGACAACATCCTGCGGGGCCATCTTTTCGGATATGGCGGTAAAATCCCGTATGTCGGAAAAAAATACCGTCGCGAGTTTGGTTTCCCCGCCCAGTTCCAGTTCCCCCTTCATGGCGCGTTCCGCGACTTCCCTGTTTATAAAACGGCCGAAAGTATCCTTGAGCCGTTCCCGTTCGGCAAGCCCCTTTCCCATTTCCACAAAACTTGCCGTAAGGAGGCCTATTTCATCCCTGTTTTTGGTATGCATCTCAATGTTGAATTCCCCTCCCTTGATCCGCCCCGCGGCGATGGAAAGGTTTTTAAGGGGGCCGCTTATTGATTTGGAAAAGAACCAGACGCACATTACGGAGATCCACAGCACCCCGGCGCTGAGCCAGATGGTGCGCCTTGTGGTGGCGGCGATTCCCTCAAAGACCGTGCCGTACTCCACGGTGGTGATCACCGCCAGGTCCGCCAGAGGCAGTTTCGCGAAGGCGCCGAAGTAGCGCGTCCCGGCGTCGGTGTAGAGGATTTGGCGTTTCTGTATGCCCTGCTCGCGCATGGATTTGACAAGGGGGTTGTCCCTGTAATTGGCCTTTTCCTTTACGAGGCGCTGATCCGGATGCACAAGGAGATCGCCTTCGCTGTTGATTAAAAAGGAAATATTGACATTTTCGCCGAAGTGCTGAGCCAGGAATTCCGGGGAGAAGAACACCGCCGCGGGCGTTCCGTCTCCGGCGGAAAGCAGCATCGCCAGCATGGGGATTTCAAAATCGGGCGTCGCGTTAAGAACGGAGAGATCCCCCGCCGCGGCCCTGTCCAGGTAGTCCCGGCGGGAATCGAGAAAGGGGACGGCGGGCGAGGGGTCCGCCTCGTTGGCAAGAAAAAAATTGTCGTTTACAAGTGTCCTTCCCCCTGAAACCAGAACGGCGACGGCGCCGTTTTCCGAAAAAAAGTATTCAATGATCCGCCTGCTTTCTTCGCCTTCCGGAACGGATTCAAGGGTGTGCAGCAGTACGAGCGCCGCGGATCTGTTTAACGAAAGAAAATTTTCCGCCGCCTCGGCCGCCTGGGTATTGGCCGAAAAATTGGTGTTCTCCGCCGTAACCCGTACATCCATGGAAACAAGGCTTGAGACAAGAAAGGTAATGGTCCCAAGGGAAAGGGCCAGAAGCCCCGTGATGATAAACATGAGCTTGAACCCTATAGGGTAGCGGACCCGGACGGCGGCTTTATTCACGGATTATTCCCATTCATACGGTCCTAATAATAGTACAACAAACCGTAAAATACTATTAAGGGTTCCCATGCCGTGCAATGATCCCTAATAGATATACGGGATAATGCGGTATTTGACCTTTTTTGTGTACGCGTCCCATAGTTCGCCGTATTTGGTTTTGCACAATTTCGCGTCGTCCGCCTGGCGGGTAAACAGCAGCCCGGCGTAATAAAGCGGGTACAGCCATACCTGCCACACGGCGGGATACCCGGCGCTGAGGGCAATGCCGCATCCCATGAGTATCTCTCCCAGGTAGTTGATATGGAGGCTTAAGCCCCAAAAACCGTTTACCAATAAAGTTTTTTTGCCGTCGGTAATGGTTTCCGGTTTTATGCCAAGAAAACTTTTTTGGCCCCGGGTCTTAAAGTAATACTTCTGCATGTTCGCGCCCCGCGCCAGACACCATCCCGCCAGAAATACTACGGCGAAACAAAGGGTGAGCCAAAAAGGCCGGTGAGGATTTGGCAGATCAGCCGTTGCCCAGAGGGAAACACTGTAGAAGTAAGGATAAAACGTAAGGCAGCCGAAGCCTAATTTTATGCCGACCCTTTCGGCAATAAAATCGTAGGTGTAAAGGTGTACCCGTTCAAACGTAAGGTAATCCCAGACAAACCATGTCAGCATGGCGGCGCACAAAAAAACGCCGGGATTAACATCTTCATGGGTCCTGTAGTGATGTACCGCGAAAGAAAGCGCGTGTAACTGGAGCATGACCGCGCCAATCAGATACAGCCACATTTTGGCGTCAACGCGCCCGTTTTGAAATTGCGGATTCTCCAGCCGCCCGAACCACAGATCCGCAAACAACGGTTTTCCCGTAGAAGGATAGGGCGCTACAATACCCAGGGAAAACAGCAGGCCCAAAACGGCGGCCCCCGCCAGACTGGGCCAGCGAACCCGGTACAGCCAGTCCAGGGGGAC
>JAISEB010000294.1 GCA_031264395.1 Treponema sp.
TTCCAGCCTGGCGCACTGTACCTGGTTGCTCATCTGATCGTACTGGTGGCTCCACATGTCGGCGCTGCAGGCGGCCGGAAGGCCGTTGAAGGCCAGGGATTCAAGACGGTCGGCCCAGATGTCCCCGGCGCCAAGGGCAAGCAGCCATTCACAGGAATACATCGCCTCGACAATGCCGCAAAGTTCCGTACCCTGAATGGGGCCGCGCCCGGCAAGACACTCGTCCCCGGTAAAGTGGCCTATGGGCATTCCGTGATCACGGAACAGAATACGCAGGGCGTCCCCGGCAAATTCGGCGCCGGCGTTTTGCGCCGGGCCGGGAGAAGCCATAAAAGATTCGTAGAGCGCCTCGCTTTTAAGACACATGGCAAGGTTTACCACATGCGTCATGAAATTCCACCGGCCGGGCCCCTGGGACTCCCCGTACGGCCAGTCATGAAACAGGGCCTTCCAGTTTATGCCCTGAGTTTTCAGCGTTACCGCGAGACCGGTCATCCACCGTTCGGGGGACCTCTCGTAGAGCCAGCGCAGGGGAATAAGGCATTCAAACCAGCGGGAAGATCCCCACCCAAACAGGGTCGTGGTTTCAAGGTGAAGGTACAGGGACTTAAGGGCCCGGTACACCGCGCCGTGAACGCGTTCATCCCCCGTACAGTCATGGTAAATAACCAGCGCCTTGCAGACAAGAAAAACGGGCCACACGTCGTAAAGGCGCCGTTCCTCCCGGGAACAGGGACAGATCCAGCCGTCGCCGTTCTGCCTTTCAAGGATCGCGTCAACGTAGAAGCGGGCCCGCCTCTTGAGGTCCTCGTCGTCCAGAAGCCATGCCATGGGGATAAAACCGTCCAGCCAGTAGGGAACACGCTCCCAGCCTTCACGGTCTCCCCCTATCCATCTGCTGTCCCGGATATCGGGCCATACCTTGTCAAGATTTCCACAGAGCCCTTCCGCCTGTATGCGAAGCTGTTCCCGAAGCCAGCCTGAAGGCTTAAGTTCCTTCGCGGTGAAAAAACGGTATTTTGGTTCGCGCATTGTTTATTCCTTTACACTAATAGAGCTGGCGCGATTCATAAAGCCCCGGCGGCAATCGTGAAAAAAACCGGCCCCGGAATTTCCTGGGGCCGGCCGGAGACGTTCAAACTATTTCAGGTTCACCTTGTTGAGGTCATTGAGGGTAGCGGTAAGTTCAGTCAGGCCGTTTTCCACCGTCTGCTGGCTCAGCACCAGTCTGTCTATAACCTTCATGCTGGCGTCAAGCATTTCGTTCCAGTTATTGGTAAAATACATGGCCTTGGCGTGCTGCGGTGAATTGAAGAGCACACCCTTCTCTTCATTGGTAAGGGATGTGAACATCCGGTCCCTGAGCCGTTCCTGGGTAGGAAGATGCATCAGCATGCCGAACGCCTGATCAAGGGCGATGATCTCCTCGGCTTCCGGCCCTATGAGGAAACTGATGAGCTTCCACGCCTCTTCCTTGTATTTGGAGGAAGAAAACACCACGTAGTCGTCCAAAAAAAGAACCGTGACCGACCCGTTTTTACCTCTGGGAATGGGCGCCACGCCCCAGCGGAGCCCTTCTGCCATTGCCTCGGCATAAACGGGAATCTGCCATTCGCCTTCCAGATACATGCCCAGCTTGTTGGTCATGAAGAGCTGATCGTTGGGCGGGGCGCGCGTCGTCTGAAGCATATTGGGCGCGTAACCTTCCTTGATCATGTCGACAAGCCAGCGGTAGGTTTCCACCATGGGAGGCTGATTGAACGTGCAAACAGTACCATCGTCCGAAAAGACATCGCCGCCTTCGGAATAGTAGAAGGAGTTGCTCCGCTCGGGGCTTAAATTCGCGTAAAAGCCGTACTGTTTATTCGGCCCTTCGCCCTTGGTAAGTTTCCGGGCAATTTCTTTGAATTCTTCCAGTGTCCACGTGTTGTTCCAGTCCGCCGAGGGATACGGTATCCCCGCCTCGTCAAAGAGGGTCTTGTTGTAACATACCACCAATGTGTAAATGCCCACAGGAAGGCCGTAAAGCCCTCCGTTGACCCTGGCCTGCTCAAAAACGTTGGCGTCGTAATCGGCCATGTTGATATCCCGGCTTACAAGGGCGCTCAGCTCGTCAATCTGGCCCATGGAGCTGTACTGGGGCATCTGCAGGGAGCCTATACGGCCCGTATCGGGCGGCGTCCCCGCGGCGATAAGGGTCATGAGTTTCTGCCCGTACCCTTCCCAGTCGCCGGGAACGTTCTCCATGACAACCTTGATGCCCGGGTTTTTCTCCATAAAAAGGTCCACGCATTTTACCCAGGTGTTAAATTCCTGCTCGCCGCACATCACCGTAAATGAAATTTGGGTCTGCGCGGAAGAAGCCCCTCCGCCTGAAGACCCGCTCCTGTTTCCGCATCCGGTGACGGACAATGCCAGAACGGCAAGAAGCGCCGCTGTCAATGTTTTGCATCTGTTCATGTTTCCTCCGAAATAATACAGTTTAATCAAGCCGGCCCGACGGGCGGCCTAGCCTTTAACGCCGCTTAACACCACGCCCTCGATAAAATAGCGCTGGGCAAAAATATAAATGATAATAATGGGCAGCACCGAAACCGTGGCCGCCGCCATGAGGAGGTTCCAGTTCCGGGTGTACCCGTTTTGAAACGCCATAAGAAACAGCGGGATGGTGAATTTCGCCCTGCTGTTTATGTAAATAAGGGGAGTAAGGAAATTGTTCCAGTTCCCCATAAAAGAGAATACCCCCAGCGTCGCCATGGCGGGGACGCACAGGGGCAGCATGATCCTGAAGAAGATCGTAAGGTAACTGGCCCCGTCAATCTTCGCCGACTCGGCATAGGAATCGGGTATCGTCATAAAAAACTGGCGCAAGAGGAATACCCCGTACGCGTTGCACAGTATCGCCGGAACGATAAGGGGCAGATGGGTATCTATCCAGTTCAGGTTTTTGAACCACACAAACATGGGGATAAGAGTAACCTGGCCGGGGATCATCATGGTGGCAAGCAGCACCATGAACAGCTGATTGCGGAAACGGAAGCGGAGCTTCGCGAAACCGAAGGCCGCCATGGTCGCGGAAAACAGGGTCCCGAACGTGTTGATGATCGCTATCTTTGCGCTGTTAAGGAAGCCCAGCGCCATGGGGAGCCGCGTAAAAACTTCCCTGAAATTGTTCCATTGCCAGGGCAGATTTGGTATGAGCTGCGGAGGATAGACAAAGAGGTTTGTCCTTCCCTTAAGGGAAGTTGAAACCATCCACGCAAAGGGAAAGAGCATCGCGATAGCGCCCGCGGAAATAAGGATATATACAACAAGGCGGCCAAAACAGCCGGCCCCTTTTCCGAGCATCACTTTTGTTTTAAACGTCATAATTTACCCACTTGCTTGAAAATTTGAACTGGATCACGGTGACGATAAAAATGATCACAAAGAGCAGCCAGGAATACACCGCGGCGTCCCCCATTCTGAAGTAGAGAAAGGCGGTGTTGTATATTTCGAGCACTATTGTTTTTGTCGCGTCCGCGGGCCCGCCCCGCGTGAGCATGTACGGCTCGTTGAAGATCTGGAAACCCCCTATGAACATCATGGTAAGGATAAAGAGCAATGTCGGGGTAAGAAGGGGAAGGGTTATCCTTGAAAACACCTGAACCTTGTTCGCCCCGTCTATTTTCGCCGCCTCGTAGTATGTGCGCGAAATTCCGTTAAGGCCCGCGAGGAAAATAACCATGTAGTATCCGGTCATCTGCCACACGGTAAGAAGGATAAGCGTCGGCATTGCCCCCTCCATGCTGGTATACCAGCCGAAGGCGGGAATTCCGAAGTTTGCCAGGGCCGCGTTTACAAGACCGTAATCGGGATGGAAGATCCACTGCCATACCAGGGATATGGCGACGGTGGAAGTAACGTTGGGAAGAAAGTACAGCGTCCGGTAAACAACATAGCCTTTAAGATCGTTCGAAAGGGCCATGGCAACAAGAAGGGCAAGCGTGGTAGTGACTATAATATGCCCAATAATAAAATACGCGGTATTCCCTATGAGCTTCCAGGTAAAAGGGTTTGCCAGAAGTTTTTTATAATTGGCAAGCCCTACCATCACGGGAGGATTAAGGATATTCCACTCGGTAAAACTGATCCCCAAAGACTGAACGACCGGTATCACGGAAAAAAGCACAAGACCAATAAATTGGGGAGCTATGAAAAAATAGCCCCAGCGCTGTTCGTTTGCAAGCATACGTGACTTCTTTCTCACGTCCATGACCACGCGCCTCCTTACCTCAGGATAACCAATGGTAAATCCGCCTTTTTGGTGGATACAACCGATAAATCTATAGAATAGGTGGCGAAAGTCTATATTTCATCTTATCCGGAAAACGCCGGGCATTCATCGTTCCCGTTTTCAAAAAGCAAAATCAGGCACATCAGCCACGGCCCCGTCTTTCATGGCTGAATCATGGGCGGCAATGCCGGCGGCGGCGATGTTGGCGCCGTTCCTTTCGTTGATCCACGGCGCGCGGTTTTCCAGAACGCTTCGTACAAATTCGTGCACCATGTGGGGATGCGATCCGCCGTGGCCCCCGGAAGCGTCCTTTTCAAGGGAAAGCTGGGGATTGGTCTCGTCGTAATCTTCCGTTTTTACCGTAAAGCGCCGTACCGCTTCGGGGAGCAGCGTGTGGTAGTTTCCCGTCTGTACCCTTTCGGCTGTTACCGGAAGGCCGCGCATGGGCCTTCCTCCCTCATCACGGCGGGGAGCTTCAAGGGTGTGCAGCACCGGCAGTTCCGTTTCAACCTGCTGCCATTCGAACGTCTTTTTTGAACCGTACAGGGTGAACTGCTCGGTGTAATCATGAGCGGTCTCAAAGAGGGAACGGGTTACTTCCCCTGTAAGGCCGTTGGCAAATTCAAGCTGCGCCGTTTCCACGGGAAAGGGATTCCCGTACTGCCCGCGCAGCTCTTCCCGCATCGTTCCAGAGCCAAGGCCCCGCACCCGCACGACAGGAGATCCCGCCAGCATTACAAGCGGGGCAATGGGGTGGGTGCCGTACCACATGGGCGGAAGGCCGCGCCAGTAATCCGGCCAGAATTCCATGTCCTGATAGTGCGCGCCGCGAAGGAACTGGATGCGTCCGAATTCGCCCCTGTGCAGCATCTCCTTTACTTTGAAGAAATGCGTGGTATACACGGCGGTTTCCATGACGCAGTAACTCTTCCCCGTTTTCTTTACAGCCGCGCATATAGCCTTGAGATCTTCAAGGTTCATGGCCATGGGGACCGTACAGGCGCAGTGCTTGCCCGCGCCAAGGACCGCCTGCGTCTGCTCAGCGTGACGGGGAATGGGGGACACCAGGTGTACCGCATCCACCGAAGGATCGTTTAACACGCCGGTAAAGTTCTCATATATCTTTGCTCCCTGAAGCCGGGCGGCCGCGGCTTTCGCCAGGTCAATGTCGGGATCGTATATGCCGAAAGCGCCTACGTCAGGGTGACGTGCGTAAATGGGCGCAAAGGCGGCGCCGAAGCCAAGGCCCGCCAGAACCACGTTTAACCGCTTCATAATAACAAAGGAATATAACGCCGCCGGCGTCTTTCGTACATTGACAGGGCGGAAAAAAACATGTATATCTAGGCCAATGTTCTACAATTTTGGCATCGTTCCGGGCCGCCGTATAGTTGAGTGCGTCCCGAATATCTGGATAAACCCCCAGCCTCACCCCGCGCGGACAATGACGGTGCATGACATTTTTTACATGGTTGACGGCTACTGGAGCGTATCGCTGGAACAGGAAAACATACGGATACGGCCCGGCGACATTGCCCTTCTGCCCGCCGCCATCGCGCACGGGGGATACGAGTCCTGCCGGGCAAACACAAGAACCATTTTTATACATTTTTCCCTGGAAAAAACGGATCACAGGGTGAAAGGTTCCGGGGGCGGGAAAAACCGGGCAAAGTACCTCACCGTATCGTCCCTCTGCCACGACAACGGCAGCGTGTTCGGCCTGTTCCGGCATCTGGCGAAAACATTTCAGTCGCAGGCGCCGGGGAGGGAACTGCGCTGCCGGGCCCTTCTCGATCTGCTTCTGGCGGAACTGGCGGATATTTGCCGGGGAGAACCTGCCAGAGAAGACGCCGCCGTAGGGAAGCTTCTGGAGTACATGGCGGACCGTCCTGAAAAATTTTTTACCATCGCGGAACTTTCGCGGGAGGCGAAGATGAGCGGGCGTTCCCTTACCAGGCGCTTCAGGGCGGAGACGGGCAAGACGGTGCACCAGTACCAGATGGATTACAAGCTTGACCGCGTCGCGAATCTTTTAAGGACCCGGTCCTTTGCGGGCCTTAAAAATCTTGCCGTTAACTTTGGCTTCTGCGACGAGTTTCATTTGAGCAGTTCCTTCAAAAGGAAATTCGGCGTATCTCCGGGCCGTTTCGGGAAAACAACATGAGGTACCTTGTCAGCGACAACGGCAGTTCCCTCGTTCATGTTTCTTCGGGCCAGCTTTTAAACCGGAAAAATTTCATTCATCAACGCAGGAATCTCGATACGTTTGTGATCATCGTCTGCCTCAAGGGAACGCTCTATATTGCCCAGGACGAAAGGCGCCGCGCCCTTTCGGAAAACCAGTTCATCATCCTCTTTGCCGGGCACGAGCACTACGGCTACCGGGAATGCGGCGGGGCTCTTTCTTACTACTGGTGCCACTTTAAAATATCAAACGGCAAATTCCGCATCATAGAGGACAGTGAATTGGCAAAGCTCTTCGACACAAGAGCCGGGGACCCCGGACACGCCGAAAACAATGAAAAACATTTTTCCAGTTACTACACCCTTCCCGAATACGGAGAAATACCGCCCAACGGCAGGACAATTCTTATTTTCCGCCAGCTTCTTGATTTCGCGCGGAAGAACTGTTACTCGGACAAGCTTCCGGATTACGCGCTGAGTCTTTTGGCCATGGAAATTTCCCAGGAATTCATCGAAACCCGCTTTCATGACAAAAACAGGAAACTCAATCCAAAAATGGAAAAGATCGTTGAATGGATACGGGTCAATTACAATCTTCACATAAGCATGCAGGAAATCGCGAAAATTTTTTCCTATAATCCCGACTATCTTTCCACCGCCTTTCGCAGATACACAGGCTACCCCCTCATCAAGTACATTACCATGGTGAAGATCTCCAACGCCAAAAAAATGCTTCTGGGCACGGGAGAAGGGATCAAGGAAATTGCCTACAAGGCGGGTTTCGGCGACGAGAAGACATTCATGAAGCGGTTCAAGCAGATTGAAAACATTACCCCGACTACCTACCGGAACGCCTTTAACCGCGTCAAGATTGTCAAATGAGGCTGTCCGGCAGCTTCGGTTTTTGGAGCGGCCCCGGATACTTCTCGCAAAGACTCATTCCTTCTTCCCCGCCGGAAAATACACCGTATAGGGTTCATAGCCGACGCGGTAAAGCGGGATGAAGCGTATATTTTCCGCCTGCCCTGTGGTCTTGAAGTTGTCCGTCCACACGCTCCATTCCCGCTCGTTGCAGGCGGTAATGAAGTCTTCGGGACTTGCGGGATCTCCTTCAAGGCTGATTTCCCCGTCACAGAGGCCGGCAAGCGTTACCGGCCCGTAGAGAAAAGCGTTCATGTCTTTTCCGCCGGGGAGGGGCCATACGGTGATTCCCCGCCCAAATTCCAGCGTAACGGAGTCATTGGACCAGGTTCTTTCAAGGGATATCCAGCCGTCCCTGTTCCGCGCCGCCGTCTTTTCTCCGTTGACATACAACACGGGCTCCCCTTTTGCCCACCAGGGAATACGCACCCTTAGTTCAAAGGCCGCCTGGTTTTCCGCGCTTACCGAAAGGACCGTCCTCTGCATTCCCGGATTGCGGGGCCAGGCGGCGGGGACTTCGTTCACCCTCTGTATGCCGGTAACGGAATCCGAAAAAAAATCCTTCCCCGCAAGGGTATCGATGTGCTGCCGTATTCTTACCGGAACTCCGGCAATGTCGCAATCCATAGCGGAATCAAAAAACTGCGCAACGGCGATACCCGGCCCTCCGGCGGAAAGATAGTAGATCCCCCGGTCCAGGGAAGCGTTGGCCTGTACCAGCGTTCCGTGACAGCAAAAGAAATCCTGTTTGGACGGGGGCGTGTCCGCGCTGCTCCATGCCTTGCGGCCGCCGGGCCCAAGGGGAAGGAAGTAGGTCAAAAGACCCGTATCAGGCCATGGGGAGCTGATACCGTGGGTAAAGTGCCCGCGCCAATACCCCTGGGCAAAGATACCGTTATAAAGATTCTGTTCCCAGTAGTCGGCGTACTCTTTTTTCCCCGTGACCCGCAGCAGGAAATCCGCAAGACGCATCATGTTATACACAGTGCAGTGTTCCTGGTTCTTGTCCCCAAGCCTCGCGGCAAGATCCATCTTCGGCGTCCATATTTCGCCAAGGGTCTGCCCGCCCGTGGCGAACTGCCCCCGGAGCGTCACAGCGCATTTCCAGTACGCCTCCGCGATGCGCAGCCAGGTTTCCTCCCCGGTTGCCTCCCAGGCCGCGGCGGCCCCCAGAACTTCGGGAATAGTGGTGTTGGCGTGCATATTGGTCAACACGTCTTCCCCGCGCAACAGAGGATCGAAGAGCCGTCCCCGGCGGTACTTTTCCATCAGGGTAAGAAAATCTTTCCTTTTGGTGATGCCGTAAAGCAGCGCCCATATTTCCAGCATGCCGCCTGTTTCGACATCAAGAATATCGTCCATCTCCTCCCGGCTGAATTGGGCCGTCCAGCGGAGAAACCATTTTGACCAGGAGAGGGCTATTTCCAGGGCAAGGGAATTGCCGGCGTAGCGGTACATGTCAATCAGGCCCATGAAGGTCTTGTGTATCGTATAATGGGGGGCCCAGACTTTCTTCCCCGCGGCAATATGGGCAAGGTACTTTTCCGGTATGGAAGCCGCCCATTCGCCGCCGTTGGCTTTCTGGCAGCGGGCAAGCTCCTCCACAATGGCATCCGCCCTGGCCTTCATCTCCAGGT
>JAISEB010000054.1 GCA_031264395.1 Treponema sp.
GGGCGTATTGTAACCGTGGAAGAACACTATGTCCCAGGCGGGCTGGGTTCGGCGGTCTGCGAGTTTTGCGCGGCGAACGCGCCTGTACCGGTGAAAATGCTGGGCATTCCCAAATCCTACGCCGGCGCGGGTCCGTATAGGGAGCTTTTGGCCTCTTACAATCTGGACCGGGACGGTATTGTCCGGTCGGTGATCGAAACCTGTATATGAATCGTGATTGCCGCGGCATGACGCGGGAAACAATTTTTATTGTAACGGTTTGATTTCCCAGTTCGGGCCGTAAATTGCCGGAGGCGAACCGCCTTCTACCATTTCTTTATTTTCTTCATGGGCAACCAGCCACTTGTTCCGGGAGTGCAAAGCGGGATCATGTTTTCCGGGAACGGCTTCCAGCGGATAATTGGTGCCTCTGGGCAGTACTACAAGACAGTTAAACCCTTCCCTTACCTCGCAGGGGGCAAGGTGCATTGTAGTCGAATAAATCTCTATAACCTGGCCTGAGTCCACAAAAAACGCCTCCGCTTTGTGACTGTCAAACCGCCCGTTTTCCATGTCCCTTAAATCTCCCAGCAGGACTACCAGCGGAGAAGCGGCGATAGTCACTTCGGTACAGTTATGCCATTCAAGCCCGTTCAAATAATGGTTGTGGCCCCAGCATACTCCTATTTCCCCGTCCATCTGGCCGAGAATCCCGTTCCGCAACACCGCCGCTTCGGGGTGAATTTCAAGGGCGTCAAGGCTTCTGATATACCCGCCCCCCGGAGCGGAAACGGGAAAGGCTTCAAGCGATGTTTTAACGAGACCGGGAAACGCCGCTTTATGCAACATGCCGTACCTGGCAAATTTTCTGCTTTCAACAGGATCAATCGCAATATGAGGATTAAGCCGCCGCAATTCTTCCAATAAACCGGCCATTTCACATTCCTTTAATTTTAAAAATAGAGCTGTTGAACAACTCCCGCACAGGTCCAATGAAACATTATTCTGAAAATTTGTCAAGCTGACGGCGGCTGTTCTGCCGACGGAGGCTGTTCGCAGTAATTCAAAATTCAAAACAACCACGGACAGACACAGACCAACACGGACAAAAAATACATTTGAAGCTAAAAGTCCGTCCTGTCCGTGAGGGCGAACCGGAGGTTCGTTGTGGTTGAATTCGGACTAAAAGAACAGCAGTTTTCCCTGTTCAAAGGCGGATTTGCACACATAGGCGATTTCGGAAACCCTTGTTCCGTCGTGCACCGTTACCTCGGGCCTGCGCCCCGTGACAATGCAGTCCACGAATTCCCGCACCTCGTTTACATAGGCGGTTTCAAACCGTTCGAGGAAATTTTCCGAACATTCCCTTCTGACTCCGTGGCTGTCAAGGATCTCCACCATGTTTTTCTGGGGCACCGAAGCTATCCTGAGTGTTCCCTTGGTACCGATAATTTCGGTTTCCACATTGTACCCGTGGGGAGCGGTACGGCCGGCGAACAGAAACACCATGGCGCCGTTTTTGAATTTCAAGAGGCACGATACGTTGTCCCCGTCCTGATACCTGGCAAATTCGGGATGGGCGTAACAGCCACCTATGGCGTATACCGATTCGGGTTCCGAGCCGGTAAACCACCGGGCCAGATCTATGTCGTGAACGGCCATGTCCAGAAATTGTCCCCCGCTCTGGGGGGCAAAGGCTATGGCCCCGTCGATAAATTTTTCCGGGTCCTGGCTGTTGGAACGGAACAATACGGGCTTCCCTATAACGCCTGCGGCTACCTTGTCGTGGGCGTACCGGTACGATTCATCAAAACGCCGCATAAAGCCCAGCATGAACACCAGATCGGGATGGGCCTGTACGGCCTTTTCCGCTTCCCCGCATTCGGCTGCCGTGACTCCCAGCGGCTTTTCGGAAAACACATGCTTCCCGGCGGCCAGGGCCGCGGCTATCTGCCCGGTGTGCAGGGCCGAAGGGGACACGATGACTACCGCGTCCACCTCATCGCAGCGTATCATCTCATCGAAGGAGGTGAACCGGCGACTGACACCCAATCTGCGGGCGGCCTCTTCCAGCTTCGCGGGATCCACATCGCAGAGGGCCGTAAGGGAAGCGCCCTCGATTTTACCGGCGATATTTTCCGCGTGGCGGATTCCCAGCCGCCCCAGCCCCACAGAACCAATTCGTACACTGTTCATATATCCTTCCTTCCGGCCCGCCGGAGAAGCGCCGATTCATTCCCGGTTGAAGAGACCGGCGCTGTCCTAGACCTCAAAGCCGTCTACGATTTTTGAAATGGAACTGATCGAGGTCTGGTTGGCAAGGGCCAGTTGGGCAATCTCCTTGGCGCCTGAGCTGACGGTTTCCATGTCCCCGGCCATTTGGGAAACGCTCTCGGCTATTTCCCTCGACTGATTCTGCAAGGAAACTATTTCCTTCAGCATGGATTCGTTGCCTTCGTTCATCTCCCGTGAACCGGTGCTGACCAGCGCGGCCATGTCGTTCATCACCTTGAGGGCCTCCATGACCTGTCCCGCCCCTTCCTTCTGTTCCCTGACGGCGTTATCCACTTCCTGTACCAGCGTTCCCGTTTCGTTCACCCTGGCGGAGACCTGGGCAAAGGACTGTTCCGACGCCTTTGCGTTTCTGACGATGTGATCGATGGTCTGTACAATCTGTTTCAGCTCGGCGCCTATCTTCTGGGATTCGCTGGAGGAATTGACCGCCAGTTTCCGTATCTCGTCGGCGACTACCGAGAAACCCCGCCCCGCCTCCCCCGCGTGGGCCGCCTCGATGGCGGCGTTCATGGCCAGAAGATTGGTCTGGGCGGCAATGGTGGCGATGATCCGGTTTGCCTCCTGCAGGGCCTGGGACTGGCCGACGATTTCATTGATTTTGGCCGCGCTTTCCCTCTGTATCGCGCTTCCCGCCGCCGCCGCGTCGTCGACGGTTTTAAACTGGAGGGCCATTTTTTCCGTAACTCCGCCTATGGACGTGATGTTCCCCGTCATTTCCTCTACCGCCGAGGAAGCCTGTCCCATGCTGGCCGCCTGGGTGTTTATGGAATTGTCAAGGGATTCGATGTTTTTGGCTATCTGGTGTACCGCCGCGGAGGCTTCTTCCACGCTCCGCATCTCTTCTTCGGTTTTCGCCCGTATCTGTTCCACCGCCTCGAAAACATGCTCCAGTGACGACGCCATGCCCGCGGCGTTTTCCTCAAGTTTGAGGCCGGATCTGGAAAGTTCCCCCTGGCCTCCCTTGATGTCCCGCATCCCGGCCTCCATGTTTTCACAGAAACTGTTGACCATTCCCGCTATGGTTCCCACCTCGTCAACGGAACATATAAAAATACGCCGGGTCAGATCTTTCTTCGCGGAGGATAAATTTTCAAGCTGCTCAATAACCGCGGTAAAGAGGCTCGACGTGCTTTTTTTCAGGGTCAGGGCCAGGGCAAATACGGAGAGCGCGTAAAAGACGATAAAGGCCGCCATGATGATCCTGTCGCTTCTTTCCATGGCGGGAAGATTTCCCCCCGCCCGGGTAACGATAAGGAGCGAGATGGAAAGGGTGTAAAGTATGGAGATGAGAGTTACCACGACGGGGACGATCAGCATTTTGATGCTCTGCCGCCCTTCCCGCAGATCCTCCGGATATCCGGTAAGCCTGCACGCGATAAGCGTTTTTGACACCATCCTGTCGGTCAATACGTATATGAACGTTCCCACAAGGAGCCCGAGGGACAGGCACACGAGGTACAGGGGCGCCCGCATTTCCTCCGGAATCCCCACGGCGGGCCCCTGGATAAAGATCCCCGCGAGGAGGATGTTTTCCGTTACCGCGAGGAGGGCGATCATTTTAAGCGGGACGGCGCCGATTTTTTTAAGGGCCGCCCTGTAGGTATCCTTCCCGGCGCTGAAATTGGCGGGGTCAAAAAGGCGGATGCTTCTTCCCATAAGAAGGCCCGCCAGGACGATGTAACCCAGGCAGGGAAGAGCCGTCCTTGGCAGCATGGCAGAGAAGGGAACCGGGGCTTCCTGAAACAAAACCAGAAGGACAAGGACCACGGCCGTATTAATGATGTTACCGGCGCAAATGATAATAAATAAATCACGCTGTTTGCTCAAAATCTGATCCTCCCGCAATGAAGCATTATTCAATGATACCTGAGCTTGTTCCAAAACCCGGTTGGTTTTGAACCAAGCTCTTGGAGAAAATTGCCAATTTCTTGTAAGACGTGCATTTGCCTCTCATGCAATTTTCTCCAGGGTAAGAAGCTGTTCCAAAAACTGAAGTTTTGGAACAGCCTCAATTGTGTTTTTAACAGTGCGATTTTGAAATTCAAATCGTCCGGGAATGGTTCTCTTGGACACCGATAGTATATTTCACTTTGGGGAAAATGTCATGCTTGCCGCCCCCTTTTTTCGGCTGTCTTTGTTATATCTTATAATTCATATCGAAATAATATGATAGCCGTGAATACAAACGGTGTTCATGCCCTCTTTAGCAATTCGGATTCAACCACAGACTTCGCGGACAGAACGGACAAAACCGGTATTAGCCACAACGAACCTCCGGTTCGCCCTCATGGATAAACACAGACTTTTAATTTCAAATGTATATTTTGTCCGTGTTGGTCCGTGTCTGTCCGTGGTTATTTTGAATTCGGAATTACCGCGCATCCCATACATATTGACAGGCCGTGCTCTTTTCCGCCATAATCGGCTATGTTAGCCCGTAATATTTTCTGCAATATTTCTCCCATAGATCACCGGTATTCCCTTTCAGAGCAGACACTGTACGATTCGCTGGTTCCCTGGCTTTCCGAGGAGGCGGCTGTGGCGGCGTGCCTCAAGGCGGAGGTTGCGCTGATAAAAGCCCATCTTGCCGTGAAGGGGGAGCTGACTTGTGAGCTGCGGGAAAGGCTCGACGCGGATGCCTCCGCGGTTGATCCCGCCATGGTGTACGCCGAAGAGGAAAAAATACATCACAATATCAGGGCGCTTGTGAACGTGCTCAAGGAGAAGGTTCCCCCCCGGTTTGCTTCCCTGGTGCATCTGGGGGCGACAAGCACCGACATTCTCGATTCGGCCCTTGCGTACCGCATGGCGGGGGTGACGCGTGCGGTAGTGCTGCCCCTGCTTGAAAAGCTGGAACTTCTGCTCTGCGGCTTTGCCGAGCGGGAGGCGGACACTCCCCAGGCGGGAAGAACGCACGGCCAGCACGCGGTTCCCATTACCCTGGGTTTTGCCATGGCGGAGTATGTTTCCCGGCTGGGAAAATCCATCCCCGAAATCCGGCGGCTTGCCGGGCAGCTCAGGGGAAAACTTGCCGGCGCGGTAGGCGCCTACAACGCGGCCGGCCTCATCGTGCAGGATCCCGAAGAGCTGGAGCGCGTGTACCTCGCCGAACTGGGGCTTCTGCCTTCCGAACATTCCACCCAGCTTGTGGAGCCGGAGTACCTTCTTCGCCTCTTGCTTGAATTTAACGTCGCCTTCGGCATCATCGCCAATCTTGCCGACGATCTCCGCAATCTGCAGCGCACGGAAATAGCGGAACTGCGGGAAGGGTTCGGTTCGCGCCAGGTTGGTTCTTCCACCATGCCGCAGAAACGGAACCCCTGGAATTCGGAGCACGTAAAGAGCCTCTGGAAGGCGTTTATGCCCCGGGTAATGACTTTCTTCATGGATCAGATAAGCGAACACCAGAGGGACCTTACCAACTCGGCAAGCCAGCGTTTCATTGCCGATTATACGGCGGGTTTTTCCCTTGCCGTGGACCGCATGATTCGTATTGTCACGGGGCTTACCGCGGACCGGGAACGGCTCCTTTACAACCTGAAAAGCGGTTCGGGCGGAATTCCCGGGGGGATTCTTGCCGAACCGGCCTACATTCTCCTTGCCGGGGCGGGCGTCCCGGACGCCCACGAGGTGATACGGAAGATTACCCTGGACGCCGAAACAGGAAAAAAGAGCTTTGCACAGGCGCTGGCGGGCGAAGAAGAGGTCCTTGAAAAAATAGGGAAGAAGATGATCGAACTGGGGATGATTTCCGATCCTTCCGGGGCGCTTTCCTTTTTTGAAAATCCGGAGCGGTATTCAGGTCTTGCGGCAAAGAAGGCGAAGGAACTGGCCGCGAAATACCGGAAACTTATGGAGGTTTAACGATGTTTGCCGAAGCCCTTTCCTATGACGATGTTCTTCTTCTTCCCGGTTACAGCGACGTGCTTCCAAGGGAATGTGATGTCCGTTCCACCCTGTGCGACGGGGTGGTGCTCAACGCGCCGGTTATTTCGGCGGCTATGGATACGGTGACCGAGGAAAAACTTGCCATCGCAATCGCCCTTGAGGGGGGGGCCGGGGTGATACACCGGAACCTGAGCCCGGAAGAGCAGGCGCGCCAGGCGGGAAACGTCAAACGTTTTCTTAACTGGATCATTGATTTGCCTGTAACCGTCGCGGAAGACGCGAAAATAAGGGACGTAATTGCCCTGCGGGATCAGTACCATGTTTCGGGAATGCCGGTGATTGGCAGGGACGGGCGTCTTACGGGGATCATCACAAACCGGGATCTCAGGTTCTGCCGGGACGATTCCCTTCCTGTTTTCGACGTGATGACAAAAACCCCCATCGTGGTGGACGGGGAGCCTTCCGTAGAGGGCGCCCGTGAAAAATTCGACAAACACCGCATCGAAAAACTCCCCATAGTGGATGGTGAAGGCCGGCTTAAGGGGCTTATCACCGTAAAGGACATGGAGAAGCACGCCAGCTTTCCCCGCGCCGCCCTGGACAAGGGGGGAAGGCTCATCGTAGGCGCGGCGGTTTCCCCGCAGGATTACCAGGCGCGCCTTCCCCTTCTTAAAAGCGCGAAGGTTGATTTTGTGGTCCTCGATACGGCGCACGGCGATTCCAGAAACGTCATGGACGCGGTCCGCGGCATCAAAAAGAAATTCGGCCTTCCCGTGATAGGCGGCAACGTCGCCTCAAAGGAAGGGACCCGCAGGCTTATAGAGGCGGGCGCCGACGTGGTAAAGGTCGGCATAGGGCCCGGTTCCATCTGTACCACCCGCATTGTGGCCGGTGTCGGCGTTCCCCAGTTTACCGCCGTGTGGGACTGCGCCGAGGAGGCGGCCAAATCCGGCGTCCCGGTCATCGCGGACGGGGGCATCAAATTTTCCGGGGATATTACCAAGGCCATAGGCGCCGGCGCAGGGGCGGTGATGATAGGGAACCTTTTCGCGGGGCTCAAAGAAGCGCCGGGCAGCGAAATCATCTTTGACGGGCGCATATACAAGGAATACCGGGGAATGGGGAGCATGGGCGCCATTCACGACGGCTCGGGCGACCGCTATCAAATTGGAAAGGACGAAGAGCCGGTGCCCGAAGGCATAGAAGGCCGCCTTCCTTACAAGGGCGAACTGCGGTCCTACATGAACCAGCTTGTTTCCGGGCTCCGCAAGGGCATGGGTTACTGCGGCTGCAGGAGCGTAGAGGAGCTTAAAAAATACCGGAAATTCTGCCGCATAACCGCCGCCGGTCTCAGGGAAAGCCATGCCCACGACATAACCATAACCCAGGAAGCGCCCAATTATTCGCGGGCCTAGGAGCCTGTTGTCCTTGCGGGTTTTTGGGCCGTTTTGCGCCGAAAAAACCACGATAAACGGGCTCCCGGGCCCGTTTCATTTGAAACAGGCTCAGGTTTCTTTCTTTACCTTTTTTGAGTTTTATGTTAAAATACTACTATGAATTAAAATATAATACAAAAAAGGAGGGGCCGTGCCGGAAACAGTCCCCCGGAATTCGCAGGAAAACAAAACAGCCGTTCCGCAGAACTCGCCGCCGGATTGCTTTTTTCACAGTAATATTCCTATATCTTTCGGGAACCAGGTAGCCTTGGCGCGGCCGCGGCTTGACGTGCTTCTGGAAAAGGCGGTGCAGAGCCCCGTTGTAACCGTTGTGGCCGGCGCGGGATACGGGAAAACCCACACGGTCTACTTTTTTGTGCGGAAGCTCAATGTCCATACCGCCTGGATTCAGCTTTCCGAGCGGGATAACGTAGGCGAGCGTTTCTGGGAGAATTTTATCGCGGGCATGTCGGTCTTGAGCCGGGAAACCGCCGCCAAACTCACAAAACTGGGGTTTCCCGCCACGGATCGGCAGTTTGAGCGGTACCTTGAGATTCCCCGGCATGACGTCATTCCCGGAAACAAGTACATCATCGTCTATGACGATATGCACCTCATTTACGATAAAACGGTTCTGCGTTTTCTGGAACATACCATCTCCTCTTCTTTTCCCAATATCACCTCGATTCTTGTCTCCCGCGGCGAGCCTTCCGTTAACCTCATGGGAATGGTCTCAAAGGGGTTTGTGACCCGTATTACCGAGGAGGATCTCAGGTTCAGCAAGGATGAAATGGCCGCCTATTTCAGCCTCCAGAACCTTAACCCCTCCCCGCAGACGCTTTCGCTTATCTATCACGATACGGAAGGGTGGGCTTTCGCCATACACCTGGCGTCCCTTTCGCTGAGGAACCTTTCCCCCGCCAGAGGCTATGTGCCCCAGGCCCTCAGGGCCAATATTTTCAAGCTCATAGACAGCGAAGTCATGGCCCCGCTGGACCCTGCCCTGCAGCATATCCTTATCAAGCTGTCCCTTGTCGATCATCTGGCTTCAAGCCTGCTTGGGGAGCTGGCCGCCGAAGATCCGGTTTCAGGCGGCGGAAAAGGGGATGTTTTGTTTACGGAAAAACTGGCCTCCGTAGGCTCGTTTATCCGTTTTGATCCTTACCTTGATGCCTATCATATTCATCATCTTTTTCTTGATTACCTCAAAGGAAGGCAGAATGAACTTGGGGAAGAGGAAAAAAGGGAGGTATGGCTCAGGGCCGCCTCCTGGTGCGTGGCGAACGGCCAAAACCTCGACGCCATCAGTTACTATGAAAAGACCGGCGATTACGACAAGCTTATCGGCGTTGTCTACCAGGTCTTTCCCCTGTCCCTGCCCAACCGTATTGCCCGGCTTCTCCTTGAAATCCTCGACCGTGCGCCGGAGGAGATCTTCCGGAAGGTTCCCTCCGCCGCGAGCCTCCGTTTCCAGATCTTCACCGTCCTCGAGCTGTTTGGCCGGGCGGTTGAGGAACTGAAAAAGACCATCGCCGGCCTTGAGGGGGAAGAGCCTTCCCCCGCGAACTACCTGGCGCTGAGCGGCTGTTACAACAACCTGGGGTTCCTTGGCCTTACCGCCTGCCCTTCCACCCGTGACTACGGCTTTGTCCGCTGGTTTGAGAAGGGATACGAGTATTTCCGTTTAAGCGGCCATATCTATCCTTCTTCGGGGTC
This sequence comes from Treponema sp., assembly GCA_031264395.1. GTDB lineage: Bacteria > Spirochaetota > Spirochaetia > Treponematales > Breznakiellaceae > JAIROE01. Next base: position 9,315 of record JAISEB010000054.1, read on the forward strand.
CGGTATTGTGGCGAGTCTCAGCGCCTATGTATGCCGGGTAAGCGTTCCCGGCAGGGAAGAAATCGAAAAGTACATTGAAGCCAACGCCGCCATGGATTCCTACGTAAGCAGGTCCATGGGGGGATTTTTCAGCGGCATTGACGAACTTGCCCGCGCCGAATACGCCTTCTTCAAGACAGATACGGCGGAGGCGGAGCGTTTCGCCCTGCAGGCTTTCCAGAGGGCGCGGGATGCGGGCCAGTATGAAATTGAAAACCGGGCGCTGGGCTACCTTGTGCGGATCTGCATATTTACTGGAAACCTTGAAAAAATAGGGGACTTCCTGAAGCTCCTTGAGGCCCAGCTTTCACAAAAAAAATTCTTCAACCGTTACATATATTACGATATTGTCATGGGCTGGTTTTATCTCCAGACGGGGCAGCGCGGCAAAGTCGCGTCCTGGATCAAGAACGATTTTGAGGAAAGCGAACTGAGTTCCCTTAATTACGGCCTTGAGATCCTGATACGGACCAAGTGCCATTATTATGAAGGCCGCTACCATGCCGCCATGGCCGCCATGACAAACCAGAAGGGCAGCTACGGTTACGGGAACCTCCTTTTGGGCAAGATATCCTTCAGGACAATGGAAGCCCTGTGCTGTTACCGCCTTAACGATATTTCAGGCGCCCTCCGCGCGCTGGAAGCGGTGTGGGAGCTTTCGGCCCCATGCGGCTTTGATCTGTCCCTTGTCGAAATGGGGAAGGATACCCGGTCCATGATCGGGGGCATTCTTAAAGGAGGGGCGGACGGGCCCTACACATGCGCCGTTCCCCGTGAATGGCTGGAGCGGATTCACCGCGCGTCCTCAACGTACGCCAAAAAGATACTGGGGGTCACGGAAAAATTCACGGACGGCGGGAAACGGAACCGGATGCTCCCTTCGGGGGCGTATCTTTCACGCCGGGAACAGGAGGTCCTTACAGGACTTTCCCACGGGCTTACCCGCGAGGAAATCGCCGGCGCTTCTTCCATATCCGTCAATACCGTAAAGAGCGTGGTTAAAAGCATTTACAATAAATTGGGAGCGTTAAACCAGGCGGACGCGGTGAGGATTGCGACGGAAAGGGGACTGTTGAAACAGGATTCCAATGAGCGATGAAGCCCCCAGGGGGAACATGCCGGCCGTTTCGGACGGTGTTTATCTTGAGCGCGAACGGATAAACGGCATTCTGGAAAAGTCCCTGCAGAGTTTCGTGACCATCATGACCGCGGGCGAAGGCTACGGCAAGACGTATGCCGCTTCCTCGTTTTTTCAGAAGAGGCCAGGGCAGGTCATCTGGATACAGTTTTCCGAAAGGGACAATGTTCCAAGGCGTTTCTGGGAGAATTTTACCAAGGCGGTCGGTTCTTTCAGAAGCGCGGCGGGGAAGGTTCTTGAGGAGGCCGGTTTCCCCGGAACGGCCCGGCAGTTCTACCGTTTTCTTTCGCTGGTGGAAAAAACCATGTCCCCGGGTCTTCCGTATATATTTGTGGGCGACGATTTTCATCTGCTTGAGGCCAAACCGGTTTTGAAATTTGTCGAACGGATTCTTGCCGTCCCCATTCCCAACCTGACCTTTCTCTTTATTTGCCGCAAGGAGCCGTCCGTCAACACCATTCCCCTTCTTTCCAAGGGCCGCCTTGCCCGCGTGGGTACTGACGAACTGCGCTTCAGCGTAGGGGAGATAAGGGATTTTTTTGCCCTTAGAAACATTCCCCTTTCGCCTGAGGAAGCGGAAAACATCCACAGCGATACCGAAGGCTGGGCGCTGGCTGTTAACTTCCTTGCCGGGGAAATGGAGAAAAGCGGCGGGCGGTATACCCGGCAGCTGCTCAACACGGGGGCGGTGCGGGCCCGCCTTGAACACGCCTATCAGGGGATGCCTCCCCGGCTGCGGAAATTCCTTGTGTGCATTTCACTCCTTGAATACTGGCCCATGGAGCTTCTGGAACGGCTTGCCCCGGGGCGGGATCTTATTGATGAAATGGAAAAGCTCACTTCCTTTATCCGCTCCGACGCCTACCTGCACGGCTACCGCATTCACGGGATCTTTCTTGATTTCCTCAGGGAAAAACAGGGGGAGATTCCGCCCGAGGAAGCAAAGAAGATCTTCTCGCTGGCATCCGAATGGTGCGTTAAAAACAGCCTGCGCATGGACGCGGCCGTCAATCTTGAGCGGGCGGGGGATTACGCGGGACTCATCGGCGTTGTTCAAACTTTTCCCCGGCTTATGCCCTCGGACACGGCGTCTTTTTTTCTGGATATTCTGGACCGTCTTGAGCGGGCGGAGGACAGGGATGAAAAAAACGAGGATTTTATTTTTCTGCGCCACGTCATATATCCGAGGCTTCTTTACAGCACCGGGCGTTTTGAGGAATCAAGGGAAAACCTTCGCGTGTCGATAGAGTATTTTGAGGCGCAGCCGCCCAGCCCCCTGAGTTCCCGCATTCTTATGGAATGCTACAATCAGATGGGCAGCATTTTCCTTGTTACTTCCCGGTATACAGGAGACTGTTCTGGATTTTCCAACTACATAAAAGCCGACTATTACTACATGCGTTACCCCCATCAGATAAAGGGGCCCATCACCAAACCCAACATCACATCCTATGTTGTCCAGATATCGTATCCCGCGCCGGCGGGGGAATATGAAAAAGTCATCGATATTTTTTCGCATGTGGTTCCCCATGTGTCCAACTACTACAACGGCTGCTTTTACGGCCTTGACGACCTTAGCCGGGCGGAGCTGGCCTACTTCAGGGGAGACACGGACGCCGCCGAACGCTACGCCCAGCAGTCGGTGTTCAAGGCCCGCGAAAAGGAACAGCACGAGACCGAAAACCGGGCTCTTTTTTTTCTGTTGCGGCTGCGCCTTCATTACGGGGACTACCAGGGCGTAAAGGAAATCTGGAAGCAGCTTGAAGCCCAGCTTGAGGTGGAAGATTATTTTAACCGTTATGTCATTCACGATATTGTCACCGGGTGGTTTTACGCCCACACGGGAAGAGCCGAAAGGGCCGCTTACTGGCTCAGAAATGAATTTGAAGAGAGTGAAATTCACGCCATATTTTTCGGCATGGAAATTCTGGTAAAGGCAAAATGTTTCTACGCGGATGGGCAGTACGATATGGCGCTTGAAATTCTTACCTTCAGGAAAAACCTGCAAGGGCTTGGGAGCTATCTCCTTGGGCTCCTGGAAATGGGGGCTCTTGAGGCGGTGACCCGTTTCCGCCTTGGGGACACGGAAGGCGCCGCGGCCGCGCTGGAAAAAACCTGGGAAGCCTCCGCTCCGAACGGGTTTGACATGCCCTTCATTGAACTGGGAGAAGACATGCGGCTTCTTCTGGGGGAAGTCCTTTCAGGCGGCGTTAATATTCCCCGTGACTGGCTTGAATCCGTGCGGAGCCGGGCTTCGGCCTACGGCAAGAAATTGTCCCTTGTAACGGAGCGTTTCCATCAGGAAGAAAACTCTGGCGAAAATACCGTGTTCCTTACCAGGCGGGAACGGCTGGTGCTGCGGGAACTTTCCATGGGGCTTACGAGGGAAGAAATAGCCGAAGAACACAAGTTCAACCTTAGTATTGTTAAAAATATCATCAGCGCCCTCTACGGCAAACTCGGCGCGCTTAACAGGGCGGACGCCATCCGCATCGCGACGAACATGGGCTTTTTCAGGAAGGACTGATGCGCGCGGGAACGCCGGGGGCCCGTGAAGGCGCGCCCCGCATGACGGGCATGACGAAGTCCCGGATCGGGGAACTGCTTGACGACTGGTATGCCCGCGTCAGCAAGCCGGAATTTATCGCTTCCGATCCGGTCGCGTTTCCACGGAGGTTTTCTTATCCCTGCGACATTGAAATTGCCGCCTTTCTCGCGGCGGCCATAGCCTGGGGAAGGCGGGATCTTGTTCTTCGTTCGGCCGGACGCATGTTTGCCCTTATGGGAAAAAGCCCCTGTGACTATGTCATGTCGGGCGGCTGGAAAAAACTTTCCAACCGCGTTGTTCACCGGACCTTTTTTGAAGGCGATCTGAAGTACTACTGCCGGGGGCTTCGCCTGTGTTATGAAACATACGGATCGCTTGAGGCGCTCTTCGCGGATCATGACGGGGCGGGGGAGGGAGTCTGGCGGGGCATGTCCCTTTTCAGGGACACGGCGGCCAAAGCCAACGGAGGGGCGTTCAGCAGGCACATTGCCGACCCCGGGGCGCATTCGGCCTGCAAGCGGCTCAATCTGGCGCTTCGCTGGCTGGTAAGAAAAGACGCCGTTGACATGGGATTATGGAAGGCCGTGCCCCCTTCTTCCCTCTACATCCCTCTGGATGTTCACGCCGCAAGGACGGCGCGGCTGCTCGGCCTTCTTGAACGCAAAACCGACGACAAAAAGGCCGTCCTTGAACTTACTTCGCGCCTGCGGGAATTTTCTCCCGAAGATCCTGTCAAATACGATTTCGCGCTTTTCGGAATGGGGATACACGGGCGGGATCCTGTTAGTAACCAACCGGGTTGCTAAACATGTCCAGTCTTGTCTTTCCGCCTGTATTGGTTTATGCTGTGACCGGAAAGAACGGGCCTGTTTGGCGGCGCGGCCGGTTAGAGGCTTCGCGGCGTAATCATCTTCCGGGGGATTTTCAAATGAGTAAAGCGGACGATTCGCATGGCCGCGGCGGGAAATGCGCCGCCTTTTTACGCAGAAAGGGCATCATTTTTTCCGCCAAAGTATACGGTATTGACGCGATGGCGGCCATGGCCCAGGGGCTTTTCGCCTCGTTGCTGATAGGAACGATCATAGGCACTCTGGGCGAACAGATCAGGCTGCCTTTGCTTGTCAGCATCGGAAACTACGCAAAGGCGGTAACGGGGCCGGCCATGGCCGTGGCAATCGGTTACGCGCTTAAATCCCCGCTCCTTGTACTGTTCTCGCTTATAGCCGTCGGCGGAGCCGCCAACGCGCTCGGGGGGGCGGGGGGGCCTCTGGCGGTCTACTTTGTGACGATAATAGCCGCCGAATGCGGCAAGCTCGTTTCCAAAGAAACGAAAATAGACATCATCGTAACGCCCTTTGTAACCATTACGGCCGGCGTTCTTGCCTCCATGGCCTTTGCCCCGGCAATAGGAAAGGCGGCAAGCATGGCCGGCAATACCATCATGTGGGCGACGGAACTCCAGCCGTTTTTCATGGGCGTCCTCGTATCCGTCATTACCGGCATGGTGCTTACCCTTCCCATAAGCAGCGCGGCCATCTGCGCGGCCCTTGGCCTTACGGGGCTTGCCGGCGGCGCGGCGGTCGCCGGATGCTGCGCGCAGATGGTGGGGTTCGCCGTGATGAGCTTCAGGGAAAACAGGTGGGGGGGGCTGTTTGCCCAGGGCCTTGGAACCTCGATGCTCCAGATGGGCAACATCGTGCGGAACCCCAGGATATGGATACCGCCCACGCTGGCCTCTGCCGTTACCGGGCCCCTTTCAACCTGCTTCTTCGCCCTCCAGATGAACGGGCCGGCCGTCGCTTCCGGCATGGGAACCTGCGGCCTTGTGGGGCAGATAGGAATTTACTCCGGCTGGGTGGCCGACATAGGTTTGGGGAAAAAAGGGGCAATCGTTCCGTTTGACTGGGCGGGCCTCATCCTTATCTGTTTTGTATTGCCCGCCGTTCTTACCCCGGTATTTGCCTTTCCCCTGCGGAAGCTGGGCTGGATAAAGACAAACGATCTGAAACTTGATCTGTAAAGGAATCAACATGAAAGTAGTTGTAATAGGCGCCCAATGGGGAGACGAGGGAAAGGGCAAGATTGTCGATTATCTGGCCAACGAGGCGCAGATAATTGTCCGGTTTTCAGGAGGCGCAAACGCCGGGCACACCATTGTTATTGGCAACGAGGAATACGCCCTGCACCTCATTCCTTCGGGCATCTTCTATCCCGACAAAATAGTCATACTCGGCGCGGGCATGGTCATCGATCCCGTCGCGTTTTTCAGCGAGCTTGACATGCTGAAGGACAGGGGCATAGATACCGCGGGCCGCGTCTTTATTTCGGACCGGGCCCATGTCGTGCTTCCCCGTTATATAGGCATTGACAGGGAAAGGGACGAGGCGCGGAAGAATCCCATAGGCACCACCGGCCGCGGCATAGGCATCACCTATTCCATGAAGAGCGAGCGGGACGGGATACGCATCGCCGATCTTGGCTGGAAGGAAAAGATGGACGGGCTTGAAAAGGCCGACAGGGATTTTCTTGCCCCCTATGCCGAAAGGCTCCTTGCCATGTCCGTCGATCTGTGCGCCTATCTTGCCCACCGGAAAAATTCGCAGGTGCTCTTTGAGGGCGCGCAGGGAACACTGCTGGATCTTGACCTGGGAACCTACCCCTACGTGTCAAGCGGCATGTCCTGCGCGGCGGGCGCCGCCATAGGCGGCTGTGTCGGGCCGCGCGCGCTCGACAAGGTGCTGGGAGTTTTCAAGGCGTATTCGACAAGGGTTGGCAACGGCCCTCTTCCCAGCGAATTTGATACCGGTTCGGAAGATGAACTGTGCCGTTTTGTCCGCGACACGGGCAGGGAATACGGGGTGACAACGGGAAGGCCAAGACGCTGCGGGTATCTTGACCTCGTGTCCCTCCGCTATGCCTGTCTTACCAATTCCATCGACAGCCTTGTCATGACCCATCTTGACGTGTACGACACGCTTGGGGAGATCAAGGCATGCATAGCCTACCGCATAGGAGACCGCATGGTGGAAAATTTTCCCGCGTCCATCGAAGAGCTTGACCGCGCAAAGCCGGTGCTGCGGACCTTTCCCGGCTGGAAACAGCCGCTGTCCCGCGCTCTTACCTACGAGGAATTTCCCGTCGCCGCCATGGAGTACATTGAATTTATCGAACGGTTCTGTGAAACGTCCATCGATATTGTTTCGGTGGGCTACGACAGAAAGGAAACGATCATAAGAAGGAGCCCCTGGACGCGCTAGCGCGGCTCTTTTATGGACAAGATTCTTGTACTGGATTTCGGAAGCCAGACCACCCAGCTCATAGGCCGGCGGATACGGGACATGGGAGTCTACGCCGAGATTGCGGTCGGCGATTCCGTCCCCGATACGGACGATCCGGATCTCCGCGGCGTCATCCTTTCAGGTTCCCCCGAGTCGGTGTACACAAAAGAAGGAGAAGCGCCCGACAAAAAAATATACGTTTCGGGCCTTCCGCTTCTGGGAATATGCTACGGGCTTCAGCGCATGAATTACGACATGGGCGGAACGGTGGAACCGCTTCCCGAGCGGGAATACGGGGCAAAGACCGTCTCTCTTGTGGAGGGCGCGCTTGACGGCGTCGCGGAACACAACAGGGAGCGCGCCGCGTCTTTCCTTGCCGCCTTCACCGGAGGCGGAAAGGCCGAATCCCCTTCGGGCGTTTTTGCAGGCAGTACAAGCGCCGGTTTTACCGCCTGGATGAGCCACGGCGACACGCTGACAAAACTCGCGCCGGGTTTCAGGGAAGCGGCGCGGAGCGCGTCCGGCTATACCGCGGCGGTAGTGCACGAAACGAAAAACTGGTTCGGCCTTCAGTTCCATCCCGAAGTAACGCATTGCGAAAGGGGAGGCGAAATACTTTCGGCCTTTGTGTTCGGCGTATGCGGGTGCCGGACGGGCTGGACCATGGAGCAGTACGCCCGTGAAGCCGGCGCCGGCGTGGCCGGAAGGGTAGGGGGGAATACGGTATTGCTCCTTGTTTCAGGCGGGGTCGATTCGGCCGTCGCGGGCGCGCTGCTTCTTAAATACCTTCCCCCCGAAAACGTACATCTCATGTACATGGACACGGGCCTCATGCGGAAGGGCGAGACGGACATGGTGGAACGATCCCTCCGGAAGCTCGGCGCACGCCATCTTCATATTGTTCACTGCGAGGATGAATTCCTTGCCGCCCTTAAGGGGCTTTCAGATCCCGAGGCAAAGCGAAAGGCCATTGGGGATCTTTTTATCACCGTGCAGGAAAGGGAAGTCGCCCGGCTCCGCCTTTCCGGTGATTATTTTCTTGCCCAGGGAACCCTCTATACGGATCTTGTCGAAAGCGGCAGGGGCGTGGGGAAGAAGGCCCATCTTATCAAGAGCCATCACAATGTGGGAAGCCCGCTTGTGGACGCGAAGCGCAAGGCGGGCCGCGTCATTGAGCCGCTTGAAAGGCTCTACAAGGACGAAGTGCGCCGCCTTGGCCGCCTGCTTGGCCTTGACGAGGAACTGGTGCGCCGCCATCCCTTTCCCGGCCCGGGGCTCGCGGTCCGTATCCTTGGGGAAGTTACCAAAGAGAAATGCGACATACTGCGTGAAGCCGACGCCATATATATAGAAGAACTGAAAAAGCGCAAGCGCCGCGCGCCTTCTTCCGGGGGCTCTGCGGCCGTGACCGGAGAACTCAGCCTCTACGACGACATCTGGCAGGCCTTTGCCGTGCTCCTGCCAATACGCTCCGTGGGCGTCGCGGGCGATATCCGCAAATACGGCTGGGTGCTCGCGCTCAGGGCCGTTGCCAGCGCCGACGGTATGACCGCCGGCGTGTATCCCTTTCCCGCCGAAGATCTCCTTGAAATATCCACCCTCATCACCAACTCGGTAAAGGAAATAGGCCGGGTAACCTACGACATTTCCAGCAAACCGCCCGCCACCATAGAGTGGGAGTGAAGGGGCGGCCGCCAATGCCTAAATCAATCTCCCTTTAATTGGATGTGTACGTAACGGTGATACCCTCGCCCCAGATTGCCGCCTTTTCCGTATCCGTGCCGTTCTTTTTTCCCCAAACCTCGTAATTGTCAAAATACGCCGGCGCGTTTACCGTTACTTTTTTACCGAAGGAACCGTCAAACAAATTAATACCTGTAGTGATCCTGGCGCCGGAAGCATCCGTGAATTTTGGAGGGTACAGCAAGGTAAATACAAGCTCAATAGCCTTGCTTCCCGTGTTAGAGAAAGTGTGACCGCCCAGAAACTGAAGCGCCGGAAATTCTACCCGCTCCAGATTTATACAGCCGTAGAAGGCATAATCGCTCACGAAGCTTGCCACCGGGAGACTTGTCATTTCCAGACCGGTACAATTCTGAAAAGCTCTGTTGCCGACGAAACTTGCCATCGGAAGACTTATCGTTTTCAGGCTGGTACAATTCTGGAAAGCTCCGTCCGCAATGAAGTTTGCCGCGGGGAGATTTACCGTTTTCAGGCCGGTACAGTTGTAAAAAGCCGCACTCCCGACGCTGATTACGCATGGAAGATTTGCCGTCGTCAGACCCGTCCAACCGTAAAAGGCCCGGCGGCCTATACACATTATGTCGCCGGGCAGGGCAACTGAAAGAATTTTCGATTTATCCTGAGTATCCGGGAGGGGAAGCGCGTTAAAGACCGGTCCCGAGCCCGGCCCAAAAGTAATGTTGACGTAATACTTCCTCAGGGCATCGAAAATGTTTATCATATCAAGGGTGTTGTCAAAACGCAGGCCGTTAATGATCAGGTCCAGGGGCTTGTCCGGTGTAGAGCCGTCAATGCCATTACCATTGATAATGGCATCGTTTATGACCTTGTCAATGTCACCGGATTGAACACCTTCTGTGGAAATAGTAATGATGATACCTTCTTCTACAGGGACCCGGCAGACGGCAAGGACAAGGGCAAGCGCCAGCATAAAAACCGCCCCTGTACGGAAGGCAAAATATCTGATTTTCACGGGATTGCTCCTTCCCGGACACATTACCACTCGCAGTATCCGGCAATCGTATCGCGGAAAAACCAGGCGCTGTCTTTGGGAATACGCGCCTGCGTTGTATAATCAACATAAACAATGCCGAAACGTTTGGTGTAACCAAGCGCCCATTCAAAATTGTCCATGAATGACCATACATAATAGCCTTTTAAGTTGATATGTTCCCGAAGGGCCTGGACACAGACTTCAAAGTGTTTTTTAAGGTATTCAATACGCTGCTTGTCGTGAACATGACCGTCCGCGGAAACAACATCCGCGTTGGCGTAACCATTTTCCGTAACAAAAAGCGGCAGCCCCTTCGAAATCTCGTGCATCCAGCGTATCTGACGCAGCAGGCCCGCGGGCGTTACATACCAGCCCGTATCCGATGTATCCTGCCATGATTCAACGGTCTTCGCAAAAAACGGGAACGCTTCATCATAAACAGCCGGTCTTTCGCTGTAATAATTCATGCCGATAAAATCAACCGGCGTTTTAATAATATCCATATCCCCCGCCTCTACGGGAAACCTGAATCCAAGTTTTCCGGTACAGACTTCGGGGTAGCCCTTTCCAAAAAGCGGGTGAACGAAAACCTCCGATTCCACCGCTTTGAGAATTGAGGCAGCTTCGATGTCCTCTTTGCGGGAAGTAGCGGGCCGGGGCGTACTCAGGTTAAAAGTAGTCCCGATAGGCGCCTTAAGCCCCGTCTTTCTGTAGGTGTTCACCGCAAGGCCATGGGCCAGATTGAGATGATGTATCGCGCATACGGTTTGGGTTAAATCTTTTATTCCGGGAGCGTGAACACCAGCGTAATAACCAAGCCAGGTAATGCAATAGGGTTCGTTAAAGGTTATCCACTGGTCTACAAGATCGCCAAATTCCCGAAAACAAACCCCGGCGTATTTCGCGTATGCCTCCGCGGTCTCCCGTACAGCCCAGCCGCCCTTATCCTGCAGGACTTGGGGCAAATCCCAATGATAAATCGTAGCGCAGGCGCGGATTCCGTATTTATGAAGTTCGGCGCACAGCGCGCGGTAGTATGCCACCCCTGCCTTGTTTACTTCGCCCGTAGCGGCATGTATAATCCGTACCCACGAAAGGGAAAACCGGTAGCAGGTGAAGCCCAGTTTTGCCATAAGCGAGACATCGTCCTTGTAGCGGTGATACTGGTCGCAGGCGACATCCCCGTTTTCCCCGCCATAAACAGCGCCCGGCTTCCGGGCAAACACGTCCCATATAGACTGTTCGCGCCCGCCCTCATATGCGGCTCCTTCCACCTGATAACTTGCGGTAGAGACGCCCCAGATAAAATCACGGGGAAATTCCAGTCTTTCCATAAAAACCTCCTTGCCATATTGTGATTATCAGGATATTCTGCAGATTAAGATATTTCTATCAAAATATTCCATGAAATTATAACTATCGTATTTTTTGGAGAAGATTATGCTGCAATTAACCATACGGGAAGATCTTTCGGAAATTATTCATTATACTTCACCGGATATTCCGGTTTCTTCGCTGGCCCTCCGTCTGGATCAGTTTATAAATCATACCACCGATTGCCACTGGCATGAGGATCTGGAATTTACGATTGTCACCGAAGGAACCATGTCCTACTTTGTCAACGATGTTGCCTGCCGGCTTTCAAAGGGGATGGGTATTTTTGTGAATTCCAACCGGCTCCATTTCAACGGCCCCGGCGCGAAAAGCTCCCATGACTGCCGCTACACCTGCCTTTTATTACATCCTTCCCTGCTTCGGGGAAATGCCCATATCGAGAGCCGCTTTGTCGATCCCTTCCTCTATGACATCGGAAGGGACGCCTTGGTCTTGTCTCCTGAAACCGGCTGGCAGCGCCGGGTTCTTTCCTGTTTAACGGCTCTTGCCCGTATGGCCCGGGAACAACCCGATGGATACGAGTTGCGTCTTCAAAGCCAATTCTTTTTTTTATGTTCCCTCTTTTACAAGAATACCTCTGTTGAAACAGGACTCCCTGCGGGAAGGTCCGAATTGATGAAAAGCATCAAGAATATGATAGGATTTATACATGTGCATTATGCGGAAAAGATCACACTGGATGATATTGCTGCCTCCGGCATGATGTGCCGCAGTAAATGCTGTCGTCTCTTTAAACAAATTCTGCGCCAGACAATTTTTGAGTATTTGCTGCGTTACCGTATAAGGAAAAGCATTAACCTTCTTGCCAATACCGGGATGAGTATTACCGAAATCGCGGGATACTGCGGATTCAATAGCGCAAGTTATTATACGGAAGTCTTTAACAAGACAACGGGAATGGCTCCCCGTGATTACCGCACCAGGAACCGGTTCAAGAAAAATCCCGCTTTTCCGATATAACCAAAAAATATTTCCGCTACGACATTTAACGATTCCTGATTTTGAGTAATTTGAATGAAAATTTATTCGACTTCCCCGACTTTGCGGTTAAATAATTCTGTGGGTCAAGTTTAGCTTTTATGGCGGAATATTAAACTCATATGCATTTACTTTGCAGTCAAAACAATATAAAAAACCGCGGAGGACGCGGAGTTTGCGAACCTTTGGTTCGACGGAGTTTTTGTTATAAATTCGATTTTAATTCCCTCTTTCTCCGTGTTTCTCTGTGCAACTCCGTGGTTAAAAATTTTAAGTAAACGCATATGGGTAGCAGGCCCCTTCGGCGCGAATAAAGGTTTTCCCCAGCCGCCCGGTTGCTGTTCCCTCGATATGGCCCTTGCCGGGCGGGTTGCGGCGTCAGAGGCGTAAATATTCCTGTTTATAAAGAAAATCCGAGATTTTCCGCGAAATTTCCAAACACTTTTTGAATCCGGACGTATAATTAAATATGACCGTTGACGGGAATCAGGTACGATCCTGTATTCTGGATAAGGATAGAAACCCGCAAGACAAATTCAGGGATCTGTGGGAGTATTATTTCCCCCGCCTGTTGGTCTATATTGCGTCATTTAAAGGAATAGCGCCCCATGAATACAATGATATTGTCTCGGAAGTCCTGTTGATAATTTTTAAAAAACTTGAACGGTACAATCCGGCATATTCATTGTCAACATGGGTCTATACTATCGCCAAAAATCATTTTATAGACGTGCTTAGAAAGTCAAAAAATATCAGCATTGTGCCAATAGATGTAATAGACGAGCGCTGCGCCGTTAATCATTCGGAGCAAAAGAATGTTATTGATATGATTATCGAGCGGGACGAGGTTGATAAATGCCGGCAAATTATAAAAACCCTTAAAGAACGGGATAAACGGTTAATTTTCCTCAAATATTACGAGGGGCTTAATTCAAAAGAAATTTCGCTCATAGAAGGAATTCCGGCGAGTACGGTACGGCAGCGGCTCATGATCGTTAAATC
>JAISEB010000056.1 GCA_031264395.1 Treponema sp.
GCATATTCCCGGTACTTCCCGACAGCCCGGTAACCTTCTTCAATATTAACGCCCGCCTGCCTGTAATCCACACGCTCCCCCCGGAAATAATAGGGATTTTTCGCGGCCTTGGCTATAGAATGAAACTCCAGTGTATGCTTTAAAAACCGTTGTCCCTGATGACCTTTGAGTACCAGTAGGCGCTTTCCTTGGGAGTGCGTTTTTGGGTGGCATAATCCACATGCACCATGCCGAAACGGCGGGAAAGGCCCCAAGCCCATTCAAAATTATCACAGAAACACCACACGTAATAGCCCTTTACCGGAACGCCCTCGCCGATAGCCTTGTGAACCTGGATAAGGTAACGGTGAATGTAATCAATGCGGTTGGGATCGCTTACCTTCCCTTCAAGGTTTACCCAGTCATTACAGGCAGCCCCGTTTTCGGTTATGATGAGTTTCTGGGGTTTATAACGGCCGTGTATCCACTTCAGCAGATCGTACATCCCCTCGGGGTTTACCTCCCAGTCCGCATCGGTGTGGGGCCGGCCGGTTTTAAGACTAAGCGCGCCCAAAGGCCAGCGGCTTTCATCGGCTTTTACATGATCGGTAAAATAGGTGTTAAGGCCGAAGAAGTCAAGTTTCTGCGATATGATTTCTATGTCCCCCTGCCTGATGTCGGGAAGGACCGCACCCCTCTTTTCAAGATATGCGAATAATTCTTCGGGGTATTTTCCCAGAAAAATGGGGTCCCCGAAAAGATTGTTGGAATGTTCCTGGTTTCTTTTCGCCGCTTCAATATCAGCCCGATTTTTCGGATCAAAGGGATAACTCATGTTCATATTAAGGGTGATCCCTATATCCGCTTTAAGTCCGGTCTTGCGGTATTCTTCAACGGCCGCGCCGTGGGCCAAAAGCAGATGATGGGAAGCCTGCAGGGCCATGGAATAATCGTGATAACCGGGGGCATGTTCCCCATACCAGTAACCTGCCATGGATGTACAGATAGGCTCGTTCAGGGTGATCCACGTATCGACAAGATCTCCCAGACGTTCATACAGCACTTTGACGTATGCCCTGAACCAGTCCGCTATTTCCCGGTTTGCCCAGCCGCCCCGGTCCTGCAGTTTCTGGGGCAGATCCCAGTGGTACATGGTCACCGCCGACTTTATTCCGTTGTCATGAAGGCGCTGGAGAACATTACGGTAAAAATCGATCCCCTCCTTGTTTACCGCCCCTGTTCCTTCGGGGAAAATTCTCGGCCATGAAATGGAAAGCCGGTACACCTTGATACCCAATTCTTTTAAAATGCCGATGTCTTCCCCATAGCGATGGTAAAAATCACAGGCCGTGTCCCCGACGCTGTCGTCGTGGATGTGGCCCGGGGTATGGCAGAAACGGTCCCAGATGCTTTCGCCTTTTCCGCCGGCGTTCCAGCCGCCCTCAATCTGATACGAAGCAGTTGCCGTTCCCCATTCGAATCCTTCGGGAAATTGATACGCTGACATACGTCTCCTCCTTGCTTTTAATCCGGCCTGTCTTTGCCCGGCGCCAGACGCGCCTGTTTATAGAGTCTCTTCTATGCCGTTTAACCATTTCCTTTATTCGTGCCGAACACGGCCCATTGGGTCAATGCCGGAAAAGGAGACGGATTTTCTGTGCTTCTAACAAGTTTTGTCAGTCTAACAAAGGATGTTTTCCGCTCGGGAAAAACAAATTTCTGGGCATCTCCGGTTTTTTTAAGTGTAATGTCAATGCCGCCGCCTTCGGAAAATTCAAGGCGCGCCGATTCCCAGTAATTGTCATGGGGAAAGTCGGCCCGCAGATTGATTATGACTTTATCAACGCTGACGGAGCGGCCGAATTCAATCATTATTGAAGCGTTGGGATCCTCGTTGTCTCCCCAGGATTGATAGGGCCAGTTTCCGTGACATGAAGGCTCTATTACCCCGTCAATTGTGTTTCGGGCGGCAAAGACGGACTCGTCACGGGTTTCAACCGTCGCCGTGCAGTGCGGGTAATAGGTTGTCCTGCCCCGGCGATCAAGGGAATTTTCACTGAGGTTCCGGTAACTGTTCCAGGACCTTTCCCCGGCGACGGACGCCGAAAGCCGCTTGATCCCTTCGCCGAAAGATTCAGGCGGATAGGCGCATTTTTGTTCTCCCAGCGGCACAGGAAATTCAAGGCGGGAACCGGCAAGCCAAACGGCAGCCGGGGGAAGCGTTTCATCAAAACGTATATCAAGCGGCAGCGGATAACGGCTGCTTGTAACTTCAATACAGTCACCTTCGGCGTAGTTTTCGGAAAAAAACAGCTCCACCGAATCTACCCCGGACGCTTCAGCCCTGATTTTTCCGGCCGCGTTACGAACGGCAATTGTCAAACCTGTTTTTCCAGCCTCACATTCCGGGTCCATTGTTATTCCTTGACGGCGGCGCTTGCAAGACCGCTTATCAGGTTCTTCGAGAATATGGCGAACATTATCAGCATGGGAATGGTTGCAATGGTCATTCCCAGAACCTGGGCGGCAAGATCGGTACGAAATTGGGTCGCCAATTGGCGGATGCCCAGTGGTATCGTGTACAATCTGAGGCTTGACAATATGATCATGGGGATAAAGAAACTGTTCCACGACCAGAGGAAAGAAAGCATAAGAAGGGTGAAGCATGCCGGCCCCATAAAGGGAAAAGCAATAAGCAGGAATATCCTGAACTCTCCACAGCCGTCCAGTCTGGCGCTTTCAACCACAGAATCCGGTATGGAGTTTTTTGCGTATTGACGTATCCAGAAAACGCCAAAGGCGCTGGCCGCGGGCGGTATAATAAGAGGAATATGCGTATTAAGCCAGCCTATTTTGTTTATCTCCATGACAAAACCTACAAGGCTGAGCTGGGTAGGCACCATCATGGTGAGCATGACGGTGGTAATCATTGCATTCCTTCCCTTAAAGCGGTACTTGGAAAGGGCATAACCGCACATGGAACAAACCGCAACAGTCAGAACCGAGCAGGAAAGAGACACAAAGATGGAATTAAAATAAAAACGGTCAATGCGTATCTGCCTGAGCGTTCTCAGGTTTCCCTGTGTATAATTTCCCGGAACAAGCTTAAGCCCCGTATAAAGAGCGTTGGTTTTATACGTACCCATCATAATCATAAACCAGAAAGGCATAAGGGCAATCAAGGAAATAAAGATCATGATGACAAGCAGGGGGATTTTTCTGGCCGCGCCTCTTAATGACAAGCTCCGCATGTTAATCCTCCTTTTTCCCGGCAATAACATGGTTTACCACAAACGAGATAATTGCGATAATGACAAAGAGGCATACGGCAATAGAGGCTCCGTAACCGTTTCTGAATTTTCCCTGGAAAGCCGTGTCGTAGAAATACCAGATACCGGTAAGCACGGAATAATCGGGGCCGCCGACCTGCTTTCCGGTTATGGTAAAGATCATGAAAGGTTCTTCAAATATCTGGAAACACCCTATCATGGTTGTAAGGATCACAAAAGTAATAATCGGTTTTAAAAGGGGAATGGTAATTGCCACTATCTTTTGGAATGCATTTGCCCCGTCTATCTCGCTGGCTTCATAATAATCCTTGTTGATATTGGTAAGGCCCGCCAGAAAAAGGATTGCCGTATACCCCGTCCAGCGCCAGATCGTAACAAGAGAAACCAATGCCCTTGCGGGCCAAGGTTCCCTGGTCCACGCAATTGCGGGAATGCCGATTTTTCCAAGTACGCCGTTTATTACCCCAAGGGCAGGATCAAAGAGCAGGGCGAAAATGATCCCCAGGGCAATGGGCGTTGTAAGGTAGGGAAGAAAATTCAGCAGACGGAAGGTTTTCTTTAACACCATTTGTTTGCTGTTAATAAAATTCGCTATTATAAACCCCAGAACAATCTGGAGGGGGATAACCATAATCATCAAAAGAAATGTATTGGTAAGGGCTTTATAAAAAAGCCGGTCATGAAAAACCTCAATGTAATTTTTAATTCCGACAAAAGAAGGAAGATCAAAACCGTGCCAGTCATTGAGACTGATAAAAGCGCTGAAAACTATGGGGAACACCGCAAAGGACAAAAAAATGATAAAATACGGAGCCGTAAAAAGATAAGGAGCCAGTTGCTGCTTCAGTATATAACCTGGCCGGGATATTCTTTTAGCCATAACCTCTCCCTCTGCTATTATGAAGAAACAGTTCCAAAGAAACGCCGGTTAACACGCGGTTAACCGGCGTTTTTCCGGGACAAATTACCGTGAAAGTTCAGGCGCCCTTTCCAGAAGCAGTGTCACAAATTTCGCATAGGTCTCGTCGGCGCTTTTCCCGTCCATCAGATCAGGCAGGGTCTGTTCGAAAGCCCTTCTGATATGGAAATCAAAGGGACCCATAATCGGAGCCGAAGTATTGGGAAGCACGGAAATTTCGTTGAGCTTTGCAACCCAGTTCTGTCCGCCGAAATAGGGATCGGGCTCTCCGTTAAAAAGACCAGAATCGTACGCGGGCTTGTACATGGTTGTCGCATTGTGAGCCTGGAAGAAACTTCTCGATCCTTCCATGGTTACGGTGAACCATTTGATCGCCTCCCAGGCAAGGGCCTTGTTCTTTGCCGTTTTGGGGATTGCATAGGCAGTTCCACCCCGGTTAAAACCTTCACCCGGGGGAGTCATAAGCGCCCATTTGCCGGTGGAATCGGGATCTGCCGGTTTCACCACATAACTGAAGAACCATGCCGGTCCTTCATAGAACACTACCTTGTTTGTGGAAAAAGAAGTCATCCAGGGGGGTGTCCACATGGTATAGGGGCCTATTGCATTGTTAGCCACCAGTCTCTCGATAACCTGGAATGCGGGCAGGATAGTGTTGGCGGTATTGAGTTTGTTTCCATTGGTATACGGTTCTTTGTACACGCTTCCAACACAATCAAGGACATCCTGGGGGCTGGCGAACATATAGTCCCCGCCGGCCGCTACAACTTTGCTCTTTTCGATAAAATCATCAAGAGAAGCAAAAAGTTTTTCTATCTCGGCAACATCATCAGTGCCGAAATATTTCTTCGCCAGATTACGGTCGTACATATAGCCCGACACGCAGTTGTCGATCTGGGTACAAACAATTTCGCCCTTGGAATTGCTGATAAGCGGAAGGTCGATGGGCAGAACATCGTTCTTGTTGAAATTATAGGGAGGCGCGTCCAGCCTTTCCCATACATCCATGTTATTGAACTGGCCGCGTTCGGCGCTTTCAATATTGATGACTTCGGGAAGATCAATGCCCGTTGCAAATGCGGTAAGCACTTTTTCGGGGAATTCATCGCTGGGCACGGCTACAAAGTCTATTTTGATATTCGGGTAAAATTTGTTGAAATCCTGGGTTCCGCGGATTTCATAATCTCCCCATACCCACCAGGAAATTTCTCCCTTAAGATCCGTGTTGACCTTTGCCGGATCAATCGGATCTCCCATGGCGTCTATCAGCGCCTGTCCGCTGTCAGCAGCCTCGTCATTGCCGCAGCCTGCAAATGCGAACAGCAATAACACGCTTAGTAATACCGCCGCAAATTTCTTTGCATCTTTCATCAGTTTTCCTCCTGGATGAAATTTTCATTTTTATTGACTTTCCCCTTACGGGGAAAATTACCGGGATACCCCCGGTAAACTGCTAAAGTTTTGCCCTGGCCGCTTCCATTAAAAGATAGAAGGCCTGCCCTTCCGGGGCAACTCCGGGTTTGTCGAAAGAAGGCGCCCCGCAACAATCCTGCACAAGGCCGTAAGAATCAATCTTTTTCCTTGCCGCAGCGTATAATTTTTCAGCGCTTGCCCGGTACGATTCAGGAAGCCATTTACTGTATATCCCCCTGTAAAGCGCATAGGCGAGCATCTGCGAAAGATTCGTTTCCACAAAGCTCCCCGGATCATCCACAATATCGTGGAAAAGGCCGTCCCCGCGCATGTAGGAAAGAACACTATCCGCAAGAATCCTTCCCATCCCGGCTATTTTCTGCCTGTCCTGCTCATGACCAGAAGGCAGCAGATCGTAAAGCCGGGCAAAAGCCGCAAGCGTCCAGCCGTTTCCGCCTCCCCAGTGAGCCTTGCGGACAAAACTCTTTGCCCCATCGTCCCACATATGGCACACGAGTTTTGCTTCAGCGTCAAAGAGAACATCCCAATAACCGTACGCATTGACAAGGGCTTCCCTGTAATAACCCGCAGCCGCAAGAAAGGGAGGAAGCATGTACATTGAATCCGACCAAAACTGCGGTTTGGATTCAACATGATACACAATGCCGCCGCTGTTCCGGGGGGCTTTATGCAGCGCCCACTCAAGCAAGGCGTCGTACCCCTGTTTAAGAGCAGGATCTCCTGTTTTTCTGCAGGCGGCAAGCAGGGCTTCCCCTACGGAACAGGGATCGGTGACAGCATCGTAATTGCCAATAATGGCGGCCCGCCCGTCGGGGATACTCCGGTACACGGCTTCTTTTGCCATGGCTGTTACAATGTCCATGTCGCTCTGTTCAAGAAAGGCCTGCATGGCGGTTCCCTGTTCCCAAGAATGGCGCTGCATGGCAAGCAAGGCCGTTTTTACCCTGGAAATTGTATCATTCGGCTCTGTCACAGTTCGTCCTTAAGGTTCAATTACCCGTGAAAAAATAATAAACCGGGAATGCCTTATTGTCAATATGTTATTACATATCATTGCCCGGCTTCAATCCGGCAAGGCGGCTATACACGCCTTTCAATGAATCATAGGACAGGTTGAAAATATCCAGCAGTTCATCATAGAGAGGAGCAAGTTCCGTATTGGGCTTTATGTGTACGGCCGGTCCGTTGAACGTGCGAATCACCGAGAAATCCCTGAAAGCGCCTATGCCGACGCCGCCGCAGACCGCGGCGCCCAGGCTTGTCGCCTCCCCGGTAAAGACAGGAACTTCAAGCGGTTTCTGCCATATATCGGCAAGAATTTGCAGCCACACGGCGCCTTTCGCCCCGCCGCCTATCACGCTGACTTTGTCTATGCCGCCGCCTGAAGCTTTTTCAAGAATTTGGAGGATGATTTTAAGGTTCATCCCGACACCTTCAAGAACGGCCCGCGATATGTCTCCCTTTCCGGTGGTAATTGAAAGTCCCACAAAAGCGCCGCGCGCTTCATGGTTCCAGCGGGGGGATCGTTCGCCCAGAAGATAGGGGAGGTAGAGCAGCCCCCCGGCGCCCGGAGGGGAAGCGAGGGCATCTTTGTCGATAAGCCGGTAGGGATTGTCCCCGGTTTTTGCGGCTTCGGCAATTTCACCGCCGCAGAGGGTATTTTTGTACCAGTTATAGGAATAGCCCGCCGCCTGCATGGTGCCGCAGGGGGTATAAAGATTCGGATCAAGATGTACCCAGGTAAAGGTCCGCATTTCAGGATCGTATACAGGGGCGGCGCTTGCCAGGGAAATCCACGATGATGAACCGAGCACATTGTAGGCGCTGCCTTCACGTACCACTCCGGCCCCAACGCAGGCGCAACTCCCGTCGCCGCCCCCAATGATAACCGGCGTTCCTTCAAGCAGCCCGGTCTCGCGGGCCGCCTCTGCCGTAACGGCGCCGGCTTTATCTGTAGACGGGTGGGGATCGGGAAGCAGATGGGGCGGAATGTCAAGGGCAGTGAGGATCTGTGTATCCCATGTTTTTTTTGCAAGATCGAACAGGTTGGTTCCAGAAGCGTCGCTGTAATCGGTAATATAGTTTCCCGTGAGTTTAAGGATGATATAATCTTTGGCGTGGAGCATCTTGCAGGCGCGTTTGTAAACATCGTTTTCATTGTCGCGCACCCACAGGAGTTTTGCCGCGGAATATGACGCGCTTATCCGGTGCCCCGTCGTCCTGTATACATATTCCATCCCGGTTTTCCGGATCATGTCTTTTTCCTGCGCGCCGGCGCGGGTGTCCGCCCAGATAATCATGTTGCGCAGGGGGCTGCCGTTTTTGTCGACGAGCAGGCATCCCATCATCTGGCCGCTGAAGCTTAGAGCGGCAATGTCGCCCGGATGTACCCCGGCCTTTTCCAGAAGCTGCCGGGTGGAAAGACACACGGCTTTCCAAAAGTCACCGGGGTCCTGTTCAACCCAATTTTGTTCGGGATACTGAACAGGGTATTCATACAGGACGCTTGCCCCCATCTTCCCTTCAAGGGAAAACAGAGTCGCCTTGTTTCCGCTTGTTCCAAGGTCATGAGCCAGAATGTATTGTGCCATTTATTCCCTCACAGGGACACTTCCGCAAGAGTCGCAGGCATTTCGTGCGCGGTGTTTACCTTGCCCGGCCCGGTTACCAGATCAAAGCATGAAGCAATAATCCGTCCGTTCCAGATGATGGGTTCACCGGGCTGATCCAGGCCGCCTTCAAGACCGGTACAGTCGGGACTCTGCGCAATACGTTCAACTTTGCCGCCGGGATCCACTTTCCCTATTGCATTGGCGCTGAAATCGGCAATATAAAGATTCCCCTCCGCATCAAATATCATGCCGTCTGTTGTCTGGAGCTGTTTGGGGTCCTTTGCGAAAGACACATTGCTTTTCAGCGTTCCATCAGACTTGAATGTAATGCGGTACACTTCCCCGTCGCCGAAGTTCCCTATATACAGATTGCCCCTGCTGTCAAATACTATCCCGTCAACGCCGTATTGGCAATCGGGATTCTGGGTAACAAAGGAGGCAAAAAGATTTTTGTCGCTCAGATCGTTTTTTATGTCTATGTTTTCATCGTCAAGGGCAAAACGGTACACCCCGCTGGTGAGTTTTCCGTCACTCCGCCTGACAGGATGCATGTAACTGTTTGTCACATACATGGAACCGTCCTTTATCCTTATCCCGTTGGGATGTTCCATGTTTTTTGCGACTACTGCCGTCCGGCTGATTTTTCCGCTGTCGTCAACGGTAATTTTAATGATACGGCCCTTGTAGAGCAGTTCGGGTTTCTCGCTCCATCCCTGATTGTCGCAGAGGTACACATTCCAGTCGTCATCAAAGGCAATGCCCATATTGCGCGCCTTGCCGGTTTCAGGATGTACCGGCACATCGAACCACTTGGTGACCTTGCCGCTTTTGTCTATTTTGACAACGCAGCCCGAACTGCCTTCATCGGCGAAATTCGGACAGGACAATACCAGATTTCCGTACCGGTCTATAGCCATACTGTCCGGCGTAGAAATATAATCCGGCAGCGCGCAGAACAGTTTTGATGTTCTCATGACAAACCCCCCGTAAAAATTAATAACGAATTACTATCTTCCTGGTCGAACTTTTCCGTTCTTCAACAAGTTTGAACGCGTCAATAATATGATCAAAATCAAAAACATCAGAAATAAAGTCTTTAGGGTTCAGAACCCCAAGATTGATCCACGCCATAATCTGGGCATGGGCGTCGCCTTCTTCTTTTTTGGAAGGCCATTGAATAAAATCAAGCGACCAGTTATAGGGCGCCCTGCTCCAGTCCAGATCCATGCCCAGTTTGGGCGATATTCCGTAGCAACAGATCTTCCCGTTGTATTTGACAAGTTCCATAGCCTGGTTGATAAGCTGGTTAATCCCCACCGCATCAACCACATAATCAATGCCGTCCGGGAACAGTTTTTTCACTTCCGCGTTTATATCGCAGGTTTTGCTGTTGAACGCATAATCGGCGCCCATTTGGCCGGCAAACTGTACCTTGGCGTCATCAATGTCGGCCGTGATAACGGTTTTTAGCCCCAGCAGTTTTGAGAATTTCGTAAAACACAAGCCGACAGGCCCCGCCCCGAAAACAAGAACATTTTCATTCGGTCTGAATCCAAAACGCCGCATTGCGCTGAGAACTTCCCGGAAGGTAATAATCATTGAAGCTTCAACCGGATCAACCTTGTCGGAAGGTTTGATAACCGTTTGCGCAAGGTAGCCTTCGGAAAAAGAAGGGGTTCCCGGCCCCATGCCGTTGGCAATATAAGCCTCGGCATCCCCTACAACGGCATATTCGGAATAAGCGCCCCAGCCCGAATAAATATCGCCGGACTTGCCTTCAACAAAGGGAAGGAGAACGATGTCGCCCTTGTGGAGGCTGCGTACCTTGCTCCCCGTCTCCACCACCTTGCCGACGCCTTCATGGCCCAACGCCGCGGGGTAGGTGTCAAAATTCTTGAAGGCGCCGTGGATTATTTTCATATCCGTACCGTTGCATACCCCGCAGCTCAGGGTTTTTACCAGCGCCTGACATTCATTGAACGACGGAATGGGGATTTCCTGAATGGATAATTCATGATCCTTATTTACCACCAGAGTTTTCATAAATGACTCCTGTATAAAATGTTCATTACGGCATGCACCGCTACAAGACTTGGCAAAATTCAATCTCTTCACCCGTAGAAGTTGCCACTTTAAAGTATTTATTCCCCCGTTCCCATGCGCTGGGGATACCCTGAATACCGCCTGTTGTATCCCGATAGCCCTTTTGCATACAATAGTTATAGTCTTTTTCAATATCATCAGAAATAAAGGCTATATGATCAATTTTTCCCTGTACGGCAGCGTCTACACCCTTCACGGGCTGAAATACCTCGTAACGGATGTCGTTTCCCTTCAGGAATTTGATGGGAGTCCCGTCAGGCGCAACGCATTCGCCGTATACCTCAAAACCCAATTCTTCCACATACCATTTGACGGTAGCCTCAAGGTCTTTGGTTGCGAGTCCCAGATGATCATGTTTACGATTCTTTATCATACTTTCCTCTCCTTGAAAATTATTTAAGCAGTATTTTTTATATATACTGTTTATCATTTCTTTGTAAATGAGGCAATACTTTCCATAACATGATACCAGCTATTCTATTTCAAAATGAGATATTGTCAATATGTATTTACATATCCTTAAAAACCGTTGCAATACGGAAAAAACGGTGATAGTATACGCTTTATACGCACGCCATGTTGCTTTGGGGAGGCCTCTTGATGAAAGCACTGCTTCAGCCTGTATATTTCAGGGGGGCGAACGACAGGGAGAATGCCGAACGCCGGGAACAGCTTGCCGTTCTGGAAAAAACATACGGGGGGGAGGCGGAATTTCTTCCGGAACGGGAAATGGGAGAATTTTTCCCGGAAGAGGCGGATGCCCTGCTTTTTCCCCAGCTTTTGGGGGAGATCTTTTCCCGTACGGCGGAACTGGAACGGGTCCGCTTGCCTGTTGTGGTATTGACCTCCTCCTT
Organism: Treponema sp.; assembly: GCA_031264395.1. Taxonomy (GTDB): domain Bacteria; phylum Spirochaetota; class Spirochaetia; order Treponematales; family Breznakiellaceae; genus JAIROE01. The sequence continues at coordinate 11,192 of JAISEB010000056.1, forward strand.
CGGCACGGTGGAAATGTGGGACTGGGAAATCGTGAGTTATCTCCGCCTCCGTATGGGGCTCACGGTTTTTTCCCCCTATAACACCGGTTTGGCAAAGACCATACTCCGTTCCATCGCGGCCAGAAAAACCATGAAAAGCGGCGTCAATTTTCTCATGTTCCAGGATGATCCGGGTGAAGGCATGCAGGCCAATATTTTCAAGCGTTTTTACTGGTGGGAAAAGGAATGTACCAAAACCATAGAGGCGGCCTTTGGGATCAACATTGTGTACCGGAGCTGGAAGGAACTTAACGAACGGGCCCAGCGGTTCCCGGACGACAGGGCCATGGCGCTCTGGAAAGAGCGCGCCGTTCCCGGGGAGGGCCTTTCGCAGGAACATATTACAAGGGCGGTGAAGCTCTACATGGCGGTAAAAGAAGTGATGGAAGAGACCGGCAGCGTCTACGGGGTGGGCGCCAACTGCCTTAATGAATCTTTTCATTCCGATACTACCCCCTGTCTGGCCTGGAACTGGATATTTGAACACGATCATGTCATCTGGGCCTGTGAAGGCGACACGGTAACCCTTATCAGCAAATTCATCCTTTATTCCGGCCTCAGGCGGCCCATGATGATGACCAACATCTACCCCTTTCTCGCCGGCATGGCGGCGCTGAAACATGAAAAAATCGACGCCTTTCCCGATATTGACGATCCTGACAACCACGCGCTTGGGGTGCATTGCGGGTATTTCGGCTTCGCGCCCCAAAGTTTCTGCACCAGCTGGACCATGCGGCCCAAGGCGCTGGCCATTGTCAACGACAGCGCCGTAGTCATCGACTGCCGCATGAAGAAGGGGCCCGTGACCATGGCGAAGCTGCAGTCCGACATGAAAGGGCTCATTGTCATTGAGGCGGAAATCGAAGATTACGTACAGTATCCGGGGTCCGACTGCCGCAACGGGGCGCTTATCCGTTACAAAAACGGAAGCGGCCATTCGGTAATGGAAGAACTGTCTTCCCATCACGCGATTATTATTGAAGGGAATATCGCTCACGAACTGGTACAGCTGGCCCGCGTCTATGGATTCAGCGTCCGGGTAATATAATCCGCGCGGCGTAATAGGGAGGAAAAATGCCCGTCTATCTTGTCGGCGTCGATATAGGAACACAGGGGACCAAGGCGGCCCTGTTTGATACGGATCTGCGATCCCTGGGAACGGCCTTTGAGGATTCCCGGCTTGTACAGCCCGAGGTTGGAACGGTCTGGCAGGAAGCGGATGATATTTACGGCTCTGTCGTCCGGGTCATAAGAGAACTGGTTGAACGTTTCGGCGTAAAACCGGGTGAAGTCGCCGCCGTCGGCATTGATTCCCAGATGGCGGGCATCATGGGCATGGCGGCGGACGGGGAGGCGTCGACCTGTTACGATTCCTGGCTGGATACCCGCTGCAGGGACTATGTCGCCGTCATGCGGGAACGGGGGGAACGGCGTATTATCGAATTGACCGGGGGGCCTGTAACCTATACCCATGGGCCCAAGATCCTCTGGTGGAAACACGAACAGCCGGATGCCTATAAAAAAACGGCCAAATTCGTACTTCCCCATGCCTGGACTGTCTGCAAACTCTGCGGCCTAAAGGCGGAAGACGCCTATTTCGACTGGACGCATCTGCAGTATTCCGGTTTTGCCGACAATCTGCGCAAGGAATGGAGCGGCGAACTCCTTTCGCTCTTTGATGTGGACAGGGAAAAGATGGCCCGCATCGTTTCTCCTTTCGAAATCATAGGCAGGGTAAACGCGGAAGCCGCCGCCCTTTCGGGTCTTGCGGAAGGGACGCCCGTCGCCGCCGGAGCGGGGGACACGGCCGCTTCAATCTTCGGCGCGGGACTTTTTGAAACGGGCGATGTACTGGACTGCGCCGGAACCGCCTCGGTATTTTGCTGCGCCGCCGGCGCATTTTCCCCGGACATCATCCATAAAACCATGACCATGATGCGTTCCCCGGAGGACGGCGTGTGGTTTCCCCTTGCCTATATTAACGGCGGGGGTCTTTGCATACGCTGGTTCCGCGATTCCTTTTCGGGCGTTCCGCCCTGTTCCTATGCCGAACTGGAAAAGGAATCCGAAAAAGTTCCCGCGGGAAGCGAGGGCATTGTTTTTGTTCCCCATTTTGCCGGCCGCGTACTGCCGGCAGATCCCGGTCTTAAAGGTTCGTTTTCCGGCCTTGATTTCAGGCATTCACGGGCCCATCTGTTCCGGGCCGTCATGGAAGGCATAGCCTGTGAATACGCCTTTTACCTTTCCGTTTTGCGGGATCTGTACCCCGCGGGCAATTTTGAGCGGATGATCTCTATAGGAGGCGGGGCAAAATCCGCCCTGTTTACCTCAATAAAAGCGGACGTTCTTGGCCTTACCGCCCAGTGTTACAGGACAGGCGACACGGCGCTGGTAGGAAGCGCCGTCATCGCCGGTTATGGCGCGGGGGTCTTGTCCGATTACCGCGCCGCCGTCAGAAAAACCGTACAGGAAGAAGCGCCCATACATTTCAACGAAGAAAACCACGGGCTTTACCGGAAGATGATAAAAAAATATCTTGCGGTAATCGACGCACAAGCCGCGGGCGGCGGCGCATGAAGAGCCCTAAATAAACACAGGAGGAGTACTGCATGAAAGATACCACGGGAATTTGTCTCATCGGCGCGGGGAGGGCGGGCATGATACACGGAAGGAATTTCGCTTCCAGAGTTCCCCATGCCCGAATGGCCGCCGTGAGCGATGTATCGGAAGAATGCGCGAAGGCGGCCGCGCGGGAACTGGGCGTGGACGCCGTGTATACCGATTACCGCGAAGCCCTTAAAGACAGCGCCGTAGATGCGGTAATTGTGGTAACGCCCACCAAATTCCACCGTGACATCGTACTGGAGGCGGCGCATGCCGGGAAGCACATACTCTGTGAAAAGCCCATGGCGATGAACAGGGAAGAATGCCGGGACATGATAGACGCCGCCGAAAGGGGCGGGGTAAAACTTCAGATAGGTTTCATGCGCCGCTTTGACGCCGGTTTCAGGCGGGCAAAGGAAATGATCGATTCGGGGGCCATCGGCGAAGTAGTCAGCGTAAAGTCACTGACCCGGGGCCCCAGCGTACCGCAGGAGTGGATGTACGACATACGCAAAAGCAACGGCCCCCTTGCCGAGGTGAACAGCCACGATATAGACACCCTGCGCTGGTTTACCGGAAGCGAAGCGGCGAGCCTTTATGCCATGGCGGGCAATTACCGCTGCGTTTCCGCCCGCGAAAAGTACCCCGATTTTTATGATACCGTTTTGATGAACGTAAGGATGAAAAACGGGATGATGGGAAACATAGACGGCGCTCAGGGGGTGCGCTACGGCTACGACGCCAGAGTCGACATTCTGGGTACCGAAGGGTGCGTACAGATAGGCAGTCTTGCGGGAAACACTACCCTCGTCTTCACCAAAGATCGCCGCATGCAGGCCGATGTAGTCAAAAGCTGGACGGATCTTTTTTACGAAGCCTATGTGAACGAAGACATCAGTTTTGTCGAGACGATACGGAGCGGCGGGGAGCCTCTGGTGCGGGGCATAGACGGCATGAGGGCCGTGGAAATAGTCCGGGCGGGCAACGAGTCCATAGAGACCGGAAAAATTATAGAACTGTCCGGCGACTGAGGCTGCCGGCAAATCCAGCAAAACCTTAAGGAGCGGCCAATGCAGGCAGCACGGTTATACGGCGCGGGCGATGTACGAACAGGCGAATGTTCCATACCCGAAATTGGGGATGATGAAATCCTCCTTAAAATATCCGCGGCGGCGATCTGCGGAACAGATCTCCGCATGATAGCCAACGGCTACAGGGGAGTTGACGCGGATCACCCGCTTACACTGGGGCATGAAATAAGCGGCGTAATCGCAAAAGCCGGAAAAAATGTACGCGGCTATGCCGAAGGCATGCGGGCCGCCCTTGCCCCGAACATGGGATGCGGAATCTGCGATCACTGCGTTTCAGGAGATACCCACCTCTGCGAAAGCTACACCGCATTTGGGATCAATATGGACGGCGGCTTTGCCGGATATGTGCGTATTCCCGCCGCCGCCGTCATTCAGGGAAACGTCATGGTTCTTGACGACAGCGTTTCCCTTGACGCCGCGGCCCTGTTTGAGCCCATGTCCTGTGTATTTAACGGCCAGGAACAGGCCCGCATACGGCTCAACGACGACGTGCTGATTATCGGAGCCGGTCCCATAGGGATCATGCACGCCCTGCTCGCAAAAGCAAAGGGCGCAAGGCGTATTTTTATACGGGATATTTCCGCCCCGCGCATGCGCCAGTGTACGGAACTTGTGGAAGGAACCGTCATGGTAGAATCGGAGGACCTCGAAGAAGCCGTAAAGTCCCTTAACGGCGGCCGGCTCGTCGATGTATGCATCACCGCCTGTCCTTCCGCCGCCGCGCAGGCGGACGCGCTCAAGGTAACCGGCATGAACGGCCGCATCCTCTTCTTCGGCGGGCTTCCCGCGGAAAAAGACGGCGTTGTCCTTACCACAAACCTCATCCATTACCGCCAGCTTTCCATTCACGGTTCAACCAGGGCAAATGTCAGGCACTACCGCGAAGTCGCCACAATGGTCATGGCAGGGCATCTTGAGCTGGAAAAACTCGTTTCGCGGAAATACCCCCTCAAGGATTTCGCCGATGCCGTTGCGTACGCGAAAAAAGCCGAGGGCCTTAAAACCATCATTACCCCCGGCTGATGGTTTTTTCGAAAAATTATTGAACGGCTTTCGCCATAAAAAAGCGATTTCCGCCGCACATGTCAGGCAACTATATTCGGGCAGGGTTTTCCCGACAGCACATCGACAAGGTTCCTGACCGAAAGGGCCGCCATGGCGGCGGCGGCTTCCGCGGTGTGCGACGCCGTATGGGGTGTAAGCACCGCGTTGTCAAGGCCAAAGAAAGGCGACGTTTTGGGCGGCTCCTCCTCGTATACGTCTATGCCGGCTCCCCCAAGATGGCCCGATTTGAGCAATTCGGCGGCCGCCTCTTCGTCCACAAGGCCGCCTCGGGCGGTGTTGATGATGACGGCGCCTTTTTTCATATGTTCCATTACTTCACGGGAAATGACGCGGCGCGTTCCGGCGGTAAGGGGAAGATGAAGGGAAATAAAATCAGCCTTTTCAATGACTTCATTAAAACCGGCGGCGGCAATGCCGTGTTCTTCGGCATAGCGGAGGTCAATACAGGGATCATGGGCGATGACGGCCATGGAAAAGCCCTTTGCCCGCTCCGCAAGGGCCCTGCCGACGGCGCCGAGGCCAAGGATTCCCATGGTTTTTCCGTACAGTTCCGTTCCGGTGGAACGCGGCCATTGTCCTTCCCGGATCTTTTTGTCGAGAAGGGGGATTTTTCGTACAACGGAAAGGAGCAGCCCCATGGCAAGATCGGCAACCGCCTGGGCGTTGACGCCGGGAGTGTTGCACACGGTAATGTTTTTTGCCCGCGTGGCGGCAAGATCTATCCTGTCGACCCCGGCGCCGTAGCGGGAGATCACCTTTAACCCCGCCGCGGCGTCCAGCACCCGTCCGGTGATGAAGTCAAGACCGGCGATATAACCTTCGCATCCTTCAAGCAGGGGGATAAGTTCATCTTCCCCCAGGGGCCGCCCGTAGGGATTGAAGACCACGGTCCCTCCGGGAGGCCCCAGTTCCGCCAGGGCGGGATCGCCGGGCCTGAATGAGGTGGGGGTAACAAGCACTTTCATGGTATAAACTCCTTCAGAATCTTTCAGGCGCCGTTTCAAAGGCCCCAATGAAGCCCTTCGGCAGCCGACCGGACTCGAATATGCCCAATATGTAAATACATACTATCATTATTACTTTATTTGTCAATCTGCTTTACTTTTTGTTTAATATGGAATATGATCATTTCCGGCATTGACGCAAGGAGATTTGATATGGTGGATTTACAGCCCGCGCAGCGGCCGTCGTTTTACTTTATAGGGGTTACAACGGGACAATCATCCATAATGAAGGTATTTCCAAAATGGGCGGGAGCGCTGGGCATTGACGCGGAAATAAAAGGCATAGACCTTCCCCCGCATGCCCCGGCGGAGGAGTACCGGAAAGTCGTGGATTTTTTAAAGAACGATCCTCTTTCGGTCGGGGCGCTGGTAACCACCCACAAGATCGATCTGTACAGGGCCTGCCGGGACATGTTCGATTACGCCGACCCTTACGCGGAAAAACTGGGGGAAGTTTCGTCGCTCTCAAAACACGGAGGCGAATTCCGCGCCCACGCGAAAGATCCCATTTCAAGCGGCATGGCCCTTGAACGGTTTGTGCCGCCCCGTTTTTGGGCGGATCACGGCGGGGAGGTTCTGCTCCTTGGGGCCGGGGGAAGTTCCCTTGCCATGTCGCTGTATTTTTCCAGGGAGGATGCCGCCGGCAACATTCCTTCCCGCATTACCATTGCCAACAGGAGCGAGGGGAGGCTTCTTTTGGCAAAGGCGGCCCTGGCCGGACTGAATCATGTCAATCTAAAATTTGTGCACAGCCCCGTTCCAAAAGACAACGACAGCCTTGTGGCGGCCCTGCCGCCCTTTTCGCTCGTGGTCAACGCCACGGGACTCGGCAAGGACGCGCCGGGGTCTCCCACTACAAACGCCGTCTCCTATCCGCGGGACAGCCTCGTGTGGGAGATCAACTACCGGGGGGATCTTCTTTTCATGCGGCAGGCAATGGCGCAGGAAAAAGAGAAGCGCCTTCATGTCGAAGACGGCTGGAATTATTTTATTTACGGCTGGACCCAGGTAATTGCGGAAGTGTTTCACATAACAATAGATCTTTCCACGCTTGAAAAATTAAGCGGCATTGCGAAAGAAAAATAATAATAAACCGAACAGGGGGAGGCGTTATGCCGGAAAAAAAGACTTACGACTGGGCAAGGGGCTTTGTGCTGGATTTTTCCCTCATAGACGGGATCTCGAAAAACGCATCGTCTACCAAGCGGTATCTTTCGGAAATGAAGGGCATGTTCGCCGATACGGCCGCCTTCGAAAAGATCACGGCAAAGGAAGATCCCCTCGTTTACGAATTCTACGAACTTGGCGTTCCCGAAGATCCGGGGAATCTGGCTTTCGGCGCGTCCATCACGTACCCCGGCAAAGTGGGGAACGAATACTTTATGACCAAGGGCCATTTTCATACGATCCTTGAAACCGCCGAAGTGTACTACGCCCTGTCGGGAGAGGGAGGCATGCTGCTGGAAAACCCCGAAGGGGACGTGTCCCTGCAGCTGCTTGAACCGGGGAAGGCGGTATATGTGCCCAAACGTTACGCGCACCGCAGCGTCAACACGGGAAAAACGCCGCTCGTCTCTTTCTTTGTGTTCCGCGCCGATGCCGGCCACAATTACGCGACTATAGAAACAAAGGGCTACCGTAAACTCGTAGTGGAAGGCCCGGACGGAAGGCCGAAGATGACGGACAATCCCAAATGGGCGGCGCCATAACCTGATTCAGACAGGCTCATGCCCGGCCGCATTCCATTCCCGCTTCTCCGGGGACAGGAATGGGGTATTCGCCCGAAAAGCAGCCGAGGCAGTAGCCGTGTCCGTTGTTTTCCGTGTTTCCGGCACGCTGCGGATCAAGCGATTCAAGCAGTCCTTCAAGAGAGATAAAAGCAAGACTGTCCGCGTCCAGGAATTTGCAGAGTTCACTAACGCTGTTTACGTTGCTGACAAGATCTTTCCGGTGCGGGGTGTCTATGCCGAAGAAGCAGGGAAAACGTACCGGAGGGGAACATACGCGGAAGTGAACTTCCTTTGCGCCCGCGCCCTTCAGAATGGAAACAAGGCGGCGGCTTGTGGTTCCCCTCACAATGGAATCGTCTATGATCACGACGCGCTTGCCCCGGACTTCGCCGTGAATCACGTTGTGTTTAACCGAAACCGCCTTTTCACGCGAAGCCTGGCCGGGGGCAATAAAGGTACGGCCGATGTATTTACTTTTGACTATGCCAAGCCCGTAGGGCGTTCCTGTTGCCCTGCCATAGCCAATGGCAGCGGGGATTCCCGAATCGGGAACTCCGATGACAAGATCGGCCTTGACCTTTCCGGGCGCGCCCGCACGTTCCGCCTCTTCCCTGCCGAGAATTTCGCCCGCCCTGATCCGCGCCTCGTATACATTGACGCCGTCTATGGTACTGTCCGGCCTCGCGAAGTAAACGTACTCAAAGGCGCAGACCGCGCGCCTTGTTTTTTCGCTGAAACTGAACGAAAGGACCTGCCCCCTGTTTATGATTACCAGTTCACCGGGCTCTATGTCACGGACAAACACGCCGCCAACCGCGTCTATGGCGCAGGATTCGCTGGAAAGGATCCAGCCGCCGTCGAGCCGCCCAAGAGAAAGGGGCCGTATGCCGTTGGGGTCCCGCGCGCCCACAAGAACGTCGCCTGAAAGAACGGCCAGGGCATAGGAGCCCTTGATGAATTTGATCGTGTCGGTAAGGGCCCGCTCAAGCCCCTTCCGGTAATTTTTCGCTATAAGATTGACTATTACTTCGCTGTCGCTTGAAGATGTAAAGCCGACCCCCGAATCCTCAAGGAGTTCGCGCATCACATCGGCATTGGTAAGGGTTCCGTTGTGGGCCACCGCTATGGAGCCAAGCTTGAAACGGCTGACAAAGGGCTGCGCGTTTTCTATGGCGCTGGACCCGGAGGTGGAATAACGGACATGACCCACCGCGGCGGACCCCCGTATCTGCGAAAGTACTTCCGGGGTAAAGACGTCGCCGACAAGCCCCATTCCCCTGCGGACTTCTATGGACCCGTCACAGGCCGCGGCAATACCCGCGCTTTCCTGTCCGCGGTGCTGGAGCGAAAAAAGGCCGTAGTACACGAGGGGAACGGCATCCTTGGCGGGATCATCAAAGAAGACCCCAAAAACGCCGCATTCTTCGTGCAGCTTCACGCGTCCAGCCTGCCCAGAATCTCGGCGTATGCCTCCCTGACATTTCCAAGGTCCCTGCGAAAACGATCCTTGTCAAGTTTTTCGCCTGTGGCGGCATCCCAGAAACGGCAGGTGTCGGGGGAAATTTCATCCGCAAGAACAAGCGCGCCGTCCGCCGTGCGGCCGAATTCCAGCTTGAAGTCGATGAGCCTGATTCCGCGCGCAAGAAAAAAAGCGGAAAGGATTTCGTTAATTTTAAACGCCGCCGATCGTATCGCCTCGATTTCCGCGAAGGTCGAGATGCCGGCAGCGACAGCGTGATAATCATTGATAAGGGGATCTCCCAGGCTGTCGTCCTTGTACGATAATTCAAAGACCGTGGTCTTCAGTTCAAAACCTTCGGGAAGGCCCATGCGTTTTGCCATGGAACCGGCCGCCGTATTTCTGATGATTACTTCAAGGGGAATGATGCGGACCTTTCTGCAAATCATGTCCCGTTCACCCATGCACGCGACATAATGGGTAGAAATTCCCGAACGCTCAAGAAGCCCAAAGAGCCCCGACGCGATCTTGTTGTTCATGATCCCCTTGTCTTCTATCTGCCCCTTCTTTTCACCGTTAAAGGCGGTAGCGTCATCCTTGTAGTGGATGATCACAAGATCGTCCCGTTCGGCGCCGTTTTCATCAAGCGCGGCAAAGACTTTTTTCGCCTTGCCTTCGTACAGCTGCCTTCCCGTTCGTAAACTTCCGGCGCATTGTGCGTCACTGCTCATGGTTCCGCTCCTTCGTTTTCCTTTTCAAAACCGGCCTTCATGCTGATTCTAAAACCGGAAAGTTTCGTTTTCAGTTCAGGATACTTCAGGGCAAGAATCTCGCAGGCCAGGTACGCGGCGTTGGCGGCGTTGTCTATGCCGACGGCGGCGACGGGGACAGGGCGCGGCATCTGCACTATGGAAAGAAGGGCGTCAAGACCGCCAAGGCTGCCCGCGGCGACGGGAACCCCGATAACGGGGACAAGCGTCAGGCTTGCGATAACGCCCGGAAGGTGCGCCGCGAGCCCCGCTCCGGCAATAATCACCTCAACGCCGTCTTCCTCCAGTTTTTTGACAGTCTGTGAAAGCAGTTCGGGCACGCGGTGGGCCGAAAGAATATGAACAGAATACGGTACGCCGAATTCCTCAAGAACCGCCGAAGCTTTTTTCATGATCTCCGAGTCCGATTTCGAACCAAAGATGACGGCGGCTTTCACGGAGTTGCCCTCCTATAGGACGCCGTCGTGCGTGTTGACTTTTCGTATGCGTTACATCCCCGGTAATTCATGAGGCCCCGCCAAGATCAGTTTCACGCTTTATTATAAGGATATGGCGTTCTTCGTCAAGAAAGGGGACCGGGCAGGGTACGACATCGATCCGTATGTCCATGCCTTCCAGCGCCGCGGTTTCTTCGGCGATTTTTTCTTTCCTGCCCTTGTAGGCCGCCAGAACTCCCCCGTTTCCGCAGAGGCGGAAGAGTTTTTTAAGGAGCTTCCGGTCCAGAGGATGAAAAGCCCTTAACACAACAAGTCCAAAGCGGCCCGGCGCGGCTTTCTCCATTTCGCATTCTTCCACGGATACATTGGGAAGTCCCAGCGCCGCCAGAGTTCCCCGGAGAAAACCGGCCCGTTTTTCCTTCCGCTCAATAAGGGTGAAGGAATGGCCGGGAAGGGCCATGGCAAGGGGAATGCCCGGAAAACCCGCGCCGGAACCGGCGTCGGCAATGCCGCCTGAACCGGGCGCCGAATCAAGCAGACGGCGGATAATGCCAAGGGGGGCAAGGGAATCAAGGACGTGCCTTACAATAAGCCCGTTCCTGTCCCTGGTTCCCGTAAGCCCGAGAGCCGGATTGAAGCGTTCGATTTCTTCAAGGTAACGGACAAGAAGGGAGGAAATTGCATCAATTCGCGGCCCGGCAAATTCCTCAATACCGGGATTTTCCCGGCCAAGCTGAACAAGGCCGTCTTTAAGAAGATCTTTCATTTAATTTTTCTGGTCATTTTGCAGTTTTATCAACTGATCTATAACGGTCAGCGCGCATTCCTGAAATTTCGGATTTAATTTATCAAAAAGACTCAAAATTCGTTCTTTTCGCTCAACAGGTGAAGTTGAAAACATCTCCCCTTTGCCGGTTTTAAGCCATTGCTCATTT
>JAISEB010000115.1 GCA_031264395.1 Treponema sp.
ACCACGGCGGCAAGCCTCGGCGACAGTATAAACAGCGTTACCAGCGCGCCGGTCATAACCGAAAGATCCTTGATAAAGGCGATAAGCACGTTGGTAAAAAATTCGTTTATCGTTTCAACGTCTCCGGTAAGGCGGGTGACAATGCGCCCCACGGGGTTGCGGGAAAGAAAGTCCGTGGACTGGCCGGACGTTTTTTTGAAAAGCTCAAGGCGGATATCCTTCATCACCTTTTGCCCGATAAGGACGGAAACGATCGTTTCGATAAACGTAAACACAAAAACCAAAGCCAGTATCACCAGAAGAAACATCACCGTCCGCAAAATAAGGGACAGATCGTCCGCGCGTATAATTCGGCGTTCATCGGCGGTCAGTTTTTCCAGGTCCGCGCTGCGGATTGCCCCGGCGCCGTTTTCCGTTATAAAAAGATCCCCGTGCTTTTCCATAACCGGCCGGGCCGGATCGGAAACGGTAAACGCGTACCACTGGCCTTCTTCAAGTACGCCGGCGGCGCGCAGCTCTTTTTCCGTCCGCGTGGAAAAGCGTATGTTTTGATCCTGGGGGATAAAAACATAGTCCGTTATGCGCAGCGCCCCTTCCGCCGATTCAAGTTCGCGCAGGGTCTTTTCCGCCTCAGCGCCGAGTCCCGCGGCCCGTTCCGGCCGCAGCGGAAGGAACCTCGCCATGACGGCCCGGTCGATAAGCCGCTGCTGCAGCACGGGGAACAAAAGCTCGCCGCCGGTGGAAAAAACCAGGGCCGCGAGAACCACAACGGTAAGGAATTTGTAGGGCTTAAGGTAGGAAAGAATACGGCCCGCTATTTTCGAGTCGTATTCCTTTACCACTTCTTCGGTTTCAAAATAATCAGACACGGGCCGCTCCTCTTTCCGGCGTTTCGCCGGAAAGGACGTCGCCCAGACGCTGGAGTTCCGCCATCCGCGCAAAGAATTTACCGGCGCGGAGCAGCTCTTCCGGCGTTCCGTATTCGGCGATTTTTCCGTCTTCCAGAACCACGACCCTGTCGGCGGCGGACAGCGCCGAAACCTTGTGGGACACGATGACCGTTGTCCTGCCCGCGGCTTTCCGCTCACCGAGAACGCCGGTCAAAATGCGCCGCTCCGTTTCGGCGTCCACCGCGGAAAACGAATCGTCCAGTACGAGAATTTCCGGCTGTAACAGAACGGCCCGCGCAATGGCCACGCGCTGTTTCTGGCCGCCGGAAAGGGTAAGGCCCCGCTCCCCGACAAGGGTTTCCCAGCCGGCGTTAAAGTTTTCCATATCCCGGTCAAGGGCGGAAAGCCCCGCCGCTTTTTCAAGCGGCGCGCTGTCCGCGGCTTCCGTACCGTAGCCGATGTTGTTTTTTATCGTATCCGAAAAAAGGTAACTGTCCTGGGGGCTGACGCCGAAAAGCCCCCGCAGGGCGGGCAGGTCCCACAGCCGGACATCCAGCCCCCGGATAAAAACGCTTCCCGGCGGCGGATCGACCATACGGACAAAGGTCTTGAGCAGGGTTGATTTTCCCGACCCGGTTCTCCCAAGAATGCCGAGGATCGTTCCGCCGGAGACGGAAAGCGTAACGTTCCCGAGCGCGAGCGAACCGCTCCCCGGATAGGCAAAAGAAAGGCCGCGCAGCTCTATTTCCGGCAGACCCGGGCGCCCTGGCGCTGAAGAAGCCCCTTCAAGGTTTTGTATGCCCGGCTCGGTACGAAACACCTCGTTGATCCGGGCCATGCCGGCCGCGCCGCGCTGTATCATATTCACCATAAAGCCCGCTCCCATGAGGGGCCAGATAAGCATCTGCAAATAGCTGAAAAGGGCGACAAGCCCGCCGGGAGTCAGGTAGCCGAGCACGACGCGCCTTCCTCCGGCAAAAAGAAGGATAAGCGTGGTAAGGCCGGCAAGAAAGCTCACCAGCGGAAAAAAGCCGCCGTACAGTTTTACCAGGTTCATGTTGGCGTCCCGGTAATCATCGTTCACCGCGGCGAACTTTTTGTTAAACCACGGTTCCTTGACAAAGCTTTTGACGACCCGTATCCCGGCAAAGGTTTCCTGAACCGTGTCGCTCATCGCGGAGTAGGTTTCCTGGGCGCGGTGAAAGCGCTTGCCCATGGCCCTGCCGAAAAAAACAATCGCCAGGGTAACAAGCGGAAGCGGAAGGATCGCCATGGCCGCCGTTTCGGCGTCCTGTATAAAAATGATGACGAGGATAGCCGCCGCCATGATCGTGCCGTCCACAAGGGTTACCAGTCCCCAGCTTAGGGAATTCCGCACCGCCCCGATGTCGTTAATCGCGCGGGCCATAAGGTCGCCTATTTTGTTTTTCTGGTAAAAGTCGTAGGACATTTTAAGGAGGTGGGCAAAAAGATCTTCCCGCAGCTCCGCCTCAATGCGCCGCGAAGATCCGTGGATAAAGTTACGCCAGAGAAAACGGCCGGACGCGATAAAGAACATCGTAATGAGCATCGCGGCGCAGTAGCGGAAAACCGAAAACCACCTGAAGCTGCCCTGGGTGATAAGGTCAACCGCGCCGCGTATGTACAGCGGAATAACCGCCTGCGCCGCGTCGACGGCGACAAGACAGAGAAAACCGAGCAGGTACTGGACACGGTATTTTTTCAGGTAGGGGAAGATTGCCTTAAATTCCCCAACGGAGATCTTCTTTTGCTGCATGGAACGTCCCTAGCTTTTTTTCTGGGTTTCCATCCGCTTGATATCCGTTTCAAGTTTGGCAGACCAGATCTCCAGTTTTTTCTTTACCGTTTCCACTTCTTCCCGGTCTCCCATCAGCGCGTGAATGCGCCGCAGGGCGGAAAGAAAATTGATGCCTTGTTTAAAATCGTCGACACGGTTTGTCGAAAGCTCATACTTTTCCCGGTAACGGTCCGCGGCCTGCGTAAGCAGCTTCTTTATCATCCTTAAGTGGTATACCGTCGGTTCGTAATTCGGGGATCGGGGATCCGTGTTGACCACGGCGTTTCTCAAATCGATGATGTTTTTCGCCACCGCGGCAAAGCGGCCTTCAAGCTCCACGAACGACCAGCGCCACTTGGTGTTGTCGCCGTAGGCGTCTTCAAGCAGCTGTATGGCAAGGCCCATCTTGCGGACGAGGAGGTAGCGCCTGGCGGCGTCCAGCGACGCGATTTCCGCAAGCTTTTCTTCGTAATCGGAATAGGGGGCGTCCACATAGTTGGAAACCACTTCTTCAAGGTAAATAACGCTTTTGTAGAGTGATTTTCTGCCGTCGTTAAGGGCGTTTTCTTCCTTGACTTTAAGGCGGGACTGGGAAACCAGGCTGATAAGTATCTGGTAGGAAGCAAGGTTAAGCATTTCTTCGGCAAGGGCAAGGCGCTTGAAAGCGGCGTTCCCCGTATCCTTCTGGATTACCATCAGCAGGGATTTTTCCCGCGCGCTGATATCCACAATCGCGTCCCGGTAGGGTTTTATTTTTTCCTGGTAGTGGTGCCGTTCTTCACTGGTTATTTTCGCCATATCAACCCTGCAAGGCGGCCTTTTCGCCGCCGGTTTTAACGCCGGAATTTTTCCCGCCGGTATTCCCGCTTTTCCCATATTTTTGCAATAAATCGCCGGCATGTGCAAGAGCCGCGCCGCCCGCCGAATCCCCGGCCAACATCCGGGCTATTTCTTCCTGCCGGGCCCTTCCCGAAAGGGTTTTTACGGTGGTTACCGTCCTGCCGGAACCGACGGCGACGCTTTTCTCGACCCTGATATGGTTATCGGCCCGGACAGCGATGCTTGCCAGATGGGTTATGCAGAATATCTGCTTCAATTCCCCGATTTTTTCAAGGTATTCCCCGACGGCAAGGGCGACTTCTCCCCCGATGCCGGTGTCGATTTCGTCGAAAACAAGGGTTTCCAGCGTGTCCGAAGCGGCCAAAACCGTTTTTATCGCCAGCATGACCCGGGAAAGCTCGCCCCCCGACGCGATGCGGGCAAGTTCTTTAAGCGGCTCCCCGGGATTGGCTGAAATAAGGAATTCCACGTCGTCCGCGCCCCAGGGCCCGCAGATAAGGTTACCGCCCGGCCCCTGCCCCTTGGAGGCAACCCG
>JAISEB010000222.1 GCA_031264395.1 Treponema sp.
AGGAGTTCTTCGCGGGGAAGTTCGGAGAGGACCTGCCAGCCGAGATCGAGGGTTCTTCCTATGTCGCGGTTTTCGTTTTCATCCTGGGTAAGATAGACGGATTCAAATCTTTCCCCGAATTTGAGGTACCGCTTGTCCCCTTCGGAAAGTTCCTCCTCGCCGATGATCGACGCGAGATTGCGTATCTGTTTGACTTTTGAATACGCGGCAAAGAGCTGGCTTGAAAGATCCTTGTGATCTTCACGGGTCATGCCGGGCCCTATGCCGTCCTTCATGAGGCGCGAAAGGCTGGGGAGGCCCGCGACGGGCGGATACACGCCGTGCTGAAAAAGTTCACGGTCAAGGACTATCTGTCCTTCGGTAATGTAACCTGAAAGATCCGGTATCGGGGGGCTTATGTCGTCGTTGGGCATCGTGAGAATGGGAAGCTGGGTAATAGAACCGCTGGACCCCTGGATCTTCCCCGCCCGCTCGTAGAGGCTCGCAAGTTCCGAATAGAGATAACCCGGATACCCTTTTCTGCTGGGAACCTCTCCCCGTATCGAAGACACTTCCCGCAGGGCTTCGCAGTAGTTGGTCATGTCGGTCATTACCACAAGAACATGCATGTTTTTTTCATAGGCCAGATATTCGGCGGCGGTCAGCGCGCAACGGGGGGCCACAAGCCGCTCAAGGGACGGGGCGTCGGCCAGGGACAAAAAGACCGTGACATTGGAAAGAACCCCGGAGCGCTCAAAATCGTCAAGGAAAAAACGGGCCACGTCGTACTTGACTCCCATGGCGCAGAAGACCACGACAAAGGATTCGGAGGGGGAAGAGCCGCCTGTTTCCGAGGGGCTCAAGATCCGCGCCTGCCGTACAATCTGGGCGGCAAGGCGGTTGTGGGGAAGGCCGTTGCCCGAAAAAATGGGAAGCTTCTGTCCCCGGATAAGGGTGTTCATTCCGTCTATGGCCGATATGCCGGTTTGTATGAAATCGCGGGGATAGGTGCGGGCATAGGGGTTAATGGGAAGGCCGTTTACGTCCATGGTACGTGAAGAAAAAATGGGGCCGTAGCCGTCCACCGGTTCCCCAAGACCGTTGAAGACGCGGCCCAGAAGCCCCGGCCCGACGCGCAGTTCCATGGGTTTTCCCAGAAATTCAACGCGGCTGTCGCTGGCCGAAAGGCCCGTGCTGCTTCCGAATATCTGTATGGCGGCCCATTCACCGCTCATGTCCACCACGCGGCCAAGGCGCCGGCCTTCTTCCCTGTCGTACACCGCGACCATTTCGTTAAAGCCGACATTGCGGCTCTTCGCGGTAATGACTACGGGCCCTTCAATACGGGTAAGGCCCCGGTACTCAAGCCCCCTCATAAGGTCTCCCTCGCGCGGTAGCTTCTCTCCAGTTCTTCAAGGCCCCGCCGCATGTCCCTTCCGTAGTCGTCAAGGCCGGAAAGTTCACCGTTTTTTACCACGCTTTTTATGCGCGAAAGCCCTTCACGCACGGGAAGGGTTTTCCCCTCAAGGGCAAACTCCAGGCCCGTTATCTTTGAAAGGGGCGCCCCGAGCTTTACGCAGGTACGGGCGCGCTCGTGGAATTCCATGATGAGTTCCAGAAGCATTACCTGTTTGGCGGGCACGCAGTACATGTCAACCTCGTCAAAGGAATTCTGCTGAAGGAAACCATTCTTGATGATGTCCGAGGTTAAAAGGATGAGGCGCTGATCATCGGGCAGCGCATCGGGCCCTACGAGGCGGACAATTTCGGCAAGCCGCTGTTCGCGTTTAAGAAGATCAAGGCTCTGCCGGCGGACGGCGTCCCAGCGCGGATTGACGCGTTCCCACCAGGACTTCACTTCCCCGGCGTATTCGGAGTAGCTGTCTATCCAGCTTATCGCCGGATAATGACGGGCGTTTGCCAGATCCCGGTCCAGCGCCCAGAAGCAGCGGATAAAGCGTTTGGAATGCTGGGTTACAGGCTCGGAAAAATCGCCGCCCGGCGGGGAAACGGCCCCTATGATCGTCACCGATCCTTCAAGGCCCGAAAGCGCGCTTACCCTTCCCGCCCGTTCGTAGAATTCGGCAAGCCGCGTGGGCAGATACGCGGGAAAGCCCTCTTCGGCGGGCATTTCTTCCATACGGCCTGAAAGCTCCCGGAGCGCCTCGGCCCAGCGGCTGGTCGAGTCCGCCATGATGGCCACATGGAAACCCATGTCGCGGTAAAATTCGGCAAGAGTCACGCCGGTGTAGATGGACACCTCCCGGGCCGCGACGGGCATGTTGGACGTATTGGCAATAAGGATGGTCCTTTCCATGAGGGAGCGGCCGGTACGGGGATCGGTGAGGCGGGGAAAATCGGTGAGCACGTCGGTCATCTCGTTACCCCTTTCCCCGCAGCCTATGTAGATGATCACGTCCGCGTCGCACCATTTGGCGATGGCGTGCTGAGTCATGGTCTTGCCTGTGCCGAAACCGCCGGGAATGGCCGCCGTTCCTCCTTTTGAAAGGGGAAAGAAAAGATCTATGACGCGTTCCCCCGTGACAAGGGGCATCTCGGGGGAAAGCCTCCGGGCGACAGGACGGGGAATGCGGACAGGCCACCACTGGGCAAGGGGAATATCTTCCCCGCCGTCCGTCTTCGCGATAACGCTGTTAACGGTACAGGAACCCTCCCCGGCAAGGCTCGCAATATCGCCGCCCCGGACGCCGGGAGGAACCATGATCCTGCAGGTGATGCTTTCGGTTTCCTTCACCGTTCCAAGAACAAGGCCCGCCTTTGCCCGGATCTTTTCGCCGCGGGCAAGACGCGCGGCAAGATCCCCGTCGGGAACAAAGCGCCAGTTCTTCGCCGTATCAAGGGGCTCCCCACGTTCCCCCGGCGTCATAAAAGCCCCGCTCCGCCTGAAGAGGACTTCCAGGGGACGCTGGATGCCGTCATAAATGGTTCCGATAAGACCCGGCCCAAGCAGAACGGAAAGGGGCCGGCCGGTAGAAGCGGCGCGGGCGCCTATCATGAGGCCGGTATCATCCTCGTACACCTGGATCACCGCCTCGTCTCCCTCAAGGCGCACCACTTCCCCTATGATGCGTTTTTCGCCCACTTCGACCACGTCGAAAAGCCCCGCCCCGCCCAGGCCCGAGGCGCGTATAATGGGACCGGATATCCGTTTAACGCGGCCTTCTATCACGGGAGGGCCTCCTCCGCGTCCTGTCCAATCAGGGCGGACACCAGTTCTTCTCGCCTGTCAAGGAGCAGCGCGCCGAGTATTCCCCTGATCGAGGCGGTAACGCGCACGGGGCCAGAGTCGATAATGATCTCCGGATACAGGTGCGCGGCCTTTTCCTCGGTAAATTCCGCCTCCGCGCGGGGGAAGAGCCGCGCGACAAGCGGCTTCGCGCCGGAAACGGATATGTTGTGAAGCCGCACGCGGAAGCCTGTTTCCTCCCGCAGTTCAGGGTACTCATCGCAGTATTTTTTGAATTCGCCCTCAAGGAGCGAAAGAACGCGCTCCCGGTCAAGGCCCGAAACCCAGTCGTCCGCCGCGGAAGACAGAAGGTTTTCGATGATCTCGGACCGCGCCCGCCTTTCGTCCAGGGGAAGACGGGCCATGATCTCGGCGGAGGCGTTCGTGAGCATTGCGTCGTACCGGCCCTTAAGCTCCGCAAGAGAGTCTTTCGTTTTTTTGTCCCAAAGGGCCGAGGCGGCCGCGGCGCTTTCGTCGGCGGCCCTGAGAAGGCGGCCCGCTTTTTTCCGGGCGTCTTCAAGAATCTCCCGGTCCAGAATTTCAGTCGACTGCAGTTCTTCCATCTGATAAAACCTACACGTGAACGCCGATGGCTTCCCTGATCGAATCGACCAAGGTCTTGCGGCCGGGAAGCCGCCCCAGTGTTCCGGGTATCTCCACCACCAGGGGATAACGATCGGAAAGCTGCCAGGCTATCAAAAGATCGCCGAGCCAGTCCGCCACTTCTTCCGTCATGATAAGGACACGGCACAGATCCTCTCTTGGCAGCGCCATTCCGGCTGTCTTGTCCCAGCCTTCGGTGACGCGCCTGAACGCCCAGGCGGCGTCTTCCGCGTCGGCAACCGCCGTTCCTTCCACGCCGATAAAACGAAAAGCCGTTACCAGTTCGGAATCACCCAAAAAGTGATATTCCATGCGGAAAACGGAATCCTAGAGGATCAGGATGAGCAGGGCCACAAGAAAACCCCACAGGCATATCCCTTCGGCAAGACCCGCGTAGGGAAGAGCCTTGCCCGAAAGATCGGCATTTTCGCTCATGGCGCCCATGGCGGCCGAACCTATCTGCCCTACGGCAATCCCCCCCGCGATACAGGAGATACCCACCGCGAGGGCGGCCGCGAAATAACGCCAGATAGACGTTCCCGCGGGCGCAGGGGACGAGGCCTCCGCTTCCGCCTCGACCTCCTGGCCCTCGGCCCCCTGGGCAAAGACAGCCACTGCCAGCAGGCACAAGATCAGCACACACAACATACGTTTACATCTCATTTCCATCCTCCAGAATTCATTTACCCGTTTGCTCCCTTTCTGAACCGGAAAGGCGCAAAGGCTACGCCGGTTTCGGTAAAAAATTTACTGAAAAATTCATAGTACTGAAGGCGCACCACCTGAATGGCGACTATCATTCCCTCAAGAACTATGATTACCACGTTGCCGAATATCATGATCAAAACGGCGGCGGAGCCCCCCGCGGGGCCGGCCCCGGCTATCGCCTCGGAAAACCTGAACACAATGTACGAAAGCACCGCGTGGGACAGGGCAAAGGCCCCGACGCGGAGAAAACTGACGGTATTGGAAACAAAAGTAGAGGCGGTTTCAAGAACCTCGACAAATCCTTCCATTATGAATACCATGAGGCCCTGCTTGAGGATGGGCCTTTCCCGTTCTATGAAGCGCCAGATGGCGGGCCCGAAAAAGACAAGGACAACAGGAAGCAGAAGGCCGCCGAAATCGAACCATTCAAAACGCCCCCCAAGAAGGCAGCGGACAGCGATAAAAACCGCGTACCAGAAGAGAAAGAGACCGGCAAGCCCCGTCTTGGCAAAGAGGGCTTCCTCGTATTTTTTCATGAACCACTGGTTGACGATGTTGACTATGAGGCCTATGGAATTGAGGATCACCCCGACGGCGACGGTAAAGCCAAAGAAGTAAAAAAGTTTACGCACGCTCCCGCCCTTTTCGGCGAGGGGCATGAGGGTAAGAATCCTGTCCGAGGGTTTTCCGAAGAGAAAGGCCGTGACCGCCCGCGTGGGGCCCACGAGGAGTTCCTCATTGGTGAAGACTTCCCCGTTAAGAAGGCCCATGAACATGGAGGAAATGCCGACGGCGACAAGCGGCGACGCGTATTTCCTGAAGGAAGAGAACGCCCTGGGCCCCCTGCGCCCGGCGAGAAGCCCGGCAAGCAAAAGCACGAAGCCCTGCCCCAAATCGCCGAACATGATGCCGAAAAGCACGGTAAAAAAGAAGGCCACAAAGGGAGTGGGATCGACGGTTCCGTAGAGGGGCGCGCCGTAAGAAAACACGATGCCCTCAAAGCCCTTTACAAAGGCGCCGTGCTTGAGGGACACGGGGACCTTTTCCCTTCCTTCCTTTACCCCCGCCATTTCGTCGGGATTATAGGTCCTTACCGCGACACGCCCGTCCGTGAGCTTTTCGAGGCCGGCAACCACGGAGGCAACCTCGTCCCTGGGCGTCCAGCCCGAAAGGAGGTAGACGTTCTTTGTGGCGGTAAGTTTTACCTTCAGTTCTTCCACCGCGGCGGACATGAGGTAAGAGGCGGCAAGCCTCCTCAGGCTGGGCCCCAGCTCCTTTTGCATAAGCTGTTTTTCCCGGCCTATTTCCACAAGATCCGCGTCCGCCTTTTCGAGCCTTTCCTCAAGACCCGAAAGAAGTTCTCCCGGAACACCCTGATACCCCTCGGGGACCGCGATGGGCGCGAACGACACCTTCCTGAGTTCCGAATCAAGGGCGAAACGGCCCTTGCGCGAAGCCGCCGCGAGAATGCGGCTGCCCTGCCCGCCGTCTTCCCCTTCTCCCAGAGGGATGATCACGGCCCTGTCTCCAAGGCGCTCCCGCAGATCTTCCTGCCGTGCGGGATCGAGGCGGCCGACGCGGAGGGTAAGATAGGAGAGCTGATCCAGATCGGAAAAGGGGGCGCTGAGATTGGCGAAGGCCTTCGCCTCGTTAAGGGTCTCCTCCACTTTCCGCTTTTCCCCTCTTTCCTTCTGCTCCTTTTCCCGCAGCACCGAAACAACGCCGCAGATCTTCTCCGCCATGATCTCTTCTTCTTCCCCCGGAAGAACACTGTCCTCCTCCGGCTCAAAGGGAAGCTCAACGCCAAGCCAGGCTGCGCCGGTCTTGAGTTTTTCAATGGTTTCCCTTACGTGGGTGCGGGCGGCTTCTTCAAGGGCGTGAACGGATTCGTCGGCCGGGGGAATGCCCTCGCGGTCCGCGGAAAAATGCATTACCCCCCGCCTTCCCAGATATTCAATGACCGCGTCGGCGTCCCGGCTGAGGACGGTGAGTTCAAGACGTTTCATCCTGCGGGGGCGGATCACGCCTGTACCTCCATGACGGAAAACACGTCGCGTATCGACATTCCAAGCCCTATGCCTTCGGCGGCGCTGGTAAGGAGATCTTCCTCAAACTGTTTGAGCTTGATGAAGCAGAAAATGGCGTCCATTGAAAAGGGCCGGAGCCTGAGACTGTGAAGGGCCATGGTGTAAAGGCGCTTCGCGGCGGTGTTCTGAAAATACCTCGGGTCCGCCGTCCATTCGCCGCTCTCGCCGGGATTAAGCAGCCGTTCCCAGCGCCAGCCTTTCCATTCGGCGCGGCTGTCGAGGGGAAGATCCAGCGGGGCGTCCTCCGGGGAAATGACGGGGCGGCCTTTTCCGCCGGCGCTTACAAGATGGATCTTTATCTCTTCTTTCTGCATGCGGTAATAGGTCCTGAGCCTCAGGGTCCAGGCGGCGTTTCGGAGGGATATTTCAGCGGCGAGGATCTTCCCGGTTTCGCGCCTGTCGGAACGGGGCAGATCAAAGAGCGCCTTCCAGAGCCTCTGGTAGTACAGGCGGTCAAGGGCGGTTTGCAGGGAAATGTCCCCCGTATCCTTTGAAGAGGCGTCCGCCTTGGGGCCGAACCCTTCGTCTTCAAGAAAGGACTCGAATTCCGTTCCCTTTACCATCGCCGCCAGATCCGGCCAGGCGCCGAAATTGACGGTCTGGAAACGGCCCAGACGCGTAAAGGACGGAGAAGCGCCGGGGCCGCCCGGACGGGAGCCTGAAAGGACGGAAAGGGCGCTTTTAAGATCGGCGTATTCGTAGGCGCGGAGAAGCAGCACAAGAAATTCGGGGGGACGGGGAAAACACTCGACAATGGCGCTTATGGACGCGGCGGCCCGTTCGGTAAAGCGCCTTTCCATGTCGGGGAGCAGTTCACGCTCGGGCAGTTCGCGGTTTGAATCGGGGAACACCAGCCTGTCCAGCTCCGAAAGACGGCCGGCCGCCGCCAAACGGGGGACGCGCCTGCCTACAAAGGATCTGCCGATAATTCCGCAGGCCTTGGCGTAGGCATAGGCGCGCTGGCCCGCATTAGGCAGCCTCATCTAGTCCCCTTTGTTTTCTTTCAGGAACGATTCTACCATGGCCTTGAAACCGTTCCGGTCCGCGGTAATGGCGGCGAGGCTTTTGCGGTAAGAAGCAAGCTGTTCTTCATACTGTTCCCTGACATTCCTTACTCCGTTCTGATAGGCCGCTTCCATTTCCGCGGCTTCCCGGCCGTACCATTCCTCGCAGCGGAGACGGTTCCGTTTTTCACTTTCGGCGGTGCGCCGGTCCGCCTCCGTCTGGGCATCGGCCACAAGCGCGGACGCTTCCGCCTCTATGCCCAGAAGATGCTCCAGTACGTTTCCGTTTTCAGGCCCGGCGGCGGCGTTTTCCACGGGCCTAATCCAGGGCTATGAGCACATCCTCGTATTTCTTGATGATACGGTGTGCGTCCTGGGGCTCCTTTTGTGACTGAAGTTCGGTGTAGAACTGGGGATTTTCCAGCAGTTCCGCCAAACGCTTGAGGATACGCAGATGTTTTTCCGAATCCTTCTGGGGGGCCAAAACCATAAACAGAAGGTACACAGGCTGCCCGTCCAGGGCGTCGTAATCCACCCCCTTGCGGGAAATTCCCAGCACTCCCTGCACGTTTTCCACCGCGTTGGTTTTTCCGTGGGGAATGGCTATGCCCTTGTGTATACCCGTGGACATCTTCGCCTCCCGCACGCGGAGAGCGTCCAGTATTTCCTCCCTGGCTTTGGACTTTTTGACCTGGCAGAAATGATCCACCAGTTCCTCAAAGACTTCGTCCTTGTCCTCCGCCTCCACGCCAACCTTGATGAATTCGGGCTTGAACAGTTCATGCAGAAACATACGCCGCCTCCGGTCCTACCGCTCCGTCTCCGCGGATTCCGCGGTTTCTTCCGGCTCCGCTTCGGAAGACGCGCCGGGAGAAGCCGGCACAAGGACGCTGGGCGTCTCAAAAACGCCGGAAGGCGGGGATTCGAAGGACGCGTCCTCCCCGTTCCCGCCCGAGTCAAGCGCCTCATCGACCCAGTTGGGCCCTTCGGATCTGTTCAACAGTTCACGGCCCGCGTCTTCCACGCCCCTTCCCACGGGAATGCGGCTGGAAAGGGCCAGTCCAAGGCTCAAAACAAGAAAAAGGGCGCCCAAAATGCTCGTTGTTCTGGTCAGTACGTTTCCCGACCGCGAGCCAAAGGCCGAGGAGCTTCCCCCGGCAAAAATACCGCCCAAACTGTCGCCTTCCTCATTCTGAACCAATACGATGAGGACCAAAAGAACCGCGACAACAACAAAAAAAACCAGCAGCACAATACTGAGCACACTCATTTGAACAACTCCATTGAACCCAAGCATACCGTTTTTACGCGTTTCAGTCCAGCGGCCCGCCCGGCCCCCCGTCAGGCGTTCCCGAGATACCGGCGCATCGTCGACATCAGCTCGTCGATGTCAAGGGGTTTCCCCACGTGGCTGTCCATGCCGGCCTTGAGGCACTTTTCAACGTCTTCCCTGAACACGTTGGCGGTCATGGCGACTATGGGGACCCTCCTCTGTGAGCCCTGAAATTCCGGGGGCCGCGCGGAGGCGTCCCGCCCGAGCCTTTCACGCTCAAATTCACGAATATTCCCGGTTGCCTCGTAACCGTCCATTTCGGGCATCTGAACATCCATGAAGATCATGTCGTAGGCCTCGGGATTTTCCCTGAAAAGCCGGCACGCCTCTACGCCGTTTTCGGCGCAGTCCACCCTGACGCCTGTGGGTTCAAGCAGGGTAAGCACAATTTCGCGGTTTATTTCCATATCTTCCGCGAGCAGGATACGCTTGCCGTCAAAACGTTCCTCTTTTTTTTCTTTCCCGGTGGAAACGGGAAGCTGCCCCATGCCAAGGACCCGGCTGATGGAATCCGCAATGGACGAGGGGAAAAGGGGCTTGGAGAGGAAACTGTCTACCCCCGCCTTTCTCGCTTCGTCTTCTATGGCGTTCCACTCCGCCGCGGAGATCATGATGATAACCGCCTTGGCGCCGTCCTTTTTCTTGATCCACCGGGAAAGTTCTATGCCGTCAAGGCCGGGCATCTTCCAGTCCACAAAGTAAATGTCGTAGGGGCCGTTCTTCTCTATTTTCGAGACGGCTTCGCCGCCGTCCGCCGCTGTTTCGCAGAAAAAGCCCAGCCTTTCGGATATGTCGGCAAAGTAGTCCCTGACCCTCCCGTCATCATCCACCGCGAGGACCCGTATGTCTTTCCAGCCTGAAAGATCCCGCCCCGGCTCCTTTTTTTCCTCCGCCTCTTTCAGCTGTACGGTGAAGGTAAAGACCGAACCCTTCCCCAGCTCCGATTCCACGCCTATGGAACCGCTCATCATTTCAACGATGTTTTTTGAAATCGCGAGTCCAAGGCCCGTACCGCCGAATTTGCGGGACGTGCCCGAATCGGCCTGTTCAAACGAATTGAAAAGGCGTTTCTGCTGTTCCCCGCTGATGCCTATGCCGGAATCTTTTACGCTCACCTTTACGGTACAGAGATCGTTTTCCTTTTTTTCAAGCGCCGCGTCCAGATTCAGGATTCCGAACTCCGGGGTAAACTTTACCGCGTTGGAAAGCAGGTTCGTAATAACCTGGGCAAGGCGCTGATCGTCCCCGTTGAGAAAGGCCGGAATGTTCCGGTCTATATGTACCGTAAAATTCTGGTGTTTCTCTTCCACCCTGAAGTTGATAACGCCGACAACCTTCTGAAGCAGGCGTTCAAAGCAGAAATCGCCGGGCGAAAGTTCAAACTTGTTGGCCTCTATCTTCGACATGTCAAGGATGTCGTTAATGACGCCCAGAAGGTGCGAGGAGGCGTCTTCGATTTTCCTGAGACAGTATTCCTTTTTTTCGGCGCTGCCGGAATTTTTCGCTATGGAGATCATGCCTATGATCGCGTTCATGGGGGTCCGCATCTCGTGGCTCATGTTGGCAAGAAAATCACTCTTTGCCTTGCTGGCCCGCTCGGCCTGTTTCAGCGCGGCGTCCCTGTCTTTTTCACGCAGATCGCGGTCAAGGGCGCCGGCGATAACGCTGCTCATGGTGCTTACCAGCTGGCGGTCGCCTTCCGGCCAGTGCCGCAGGGTAAACTTTTCTATACTCAGCACGCCCCAGAACAGTCCGCCGACATAGAGGGGCGCCATGATAAACGACTTGACCCCCGCGCTCTCCATGATTTCATAACGGCTGTCTTCGCGGATGTCATTGCAGAAAAGGACGGGAATGACGCCGGGCTGTTCTCCGGGGAAACTGCTCGTCATAAAGGCGCCCATTTTTTCCTTGGAAGGAACGGTGAAAACATCATCCTGGGCGCACCAGAAATAAACGGCGCTGGCGGCCGCATCGCCGTCCCCGCCGGGCCGCGCTATGAGCATGCGGTCAACCCCCATAAACCCGCCTGTAACCCTGAGGATCTCGTTTATCATTACAGAGCTGTCCCCGGAGCAGATAAAATTTCCCGCGATTTCGGACATCAGCGCCTGCTGCTTTACCCTTCTTAAAAAAGCCTCCTGGTTCTTTTTGTTGATTAGAAAACTCAGGCAGCCGCTTGAGATCACCACCGCCGAGGAAACAAGAATGATGATCACAAGAAGAATGATGTGGTTTCTGGTTTTAAGGATGTAGTCATCGGCAATGTCGACCCCCGCCAGCGCGATCACCCTGCCGGAGCTGTCGAATATGGGGGAATAGGAGCTTATAAGCCCGGTATAGCCTGCCGAATAGATCCCCAGTTTGCTTACGACGGTATGGCCCTCAAGGGCTTCCACCGGGGCCGGTTCGCCCGCTATGGGGGGCTTCGAAAGGTTCACCGTTCCGCTTGTAGTGTCGTTGTCGACGATAAACTGAAACATGCCCCCTTCCACGGGACGCAGAAAATACACAAACAGGATGTTGAATTCCCCGGTAAAGGTAAAAAGCCGGTCGCGGATTTCGGTAAAGAGGGGTTTTTCCATATCTTCGGGAACGGCAAGCTGGGCCAGTTCTTCCGCGGTAACAAGATGCGCGGCCGCCCGGCTTGAATAACGCAGCCTTTCCTCTACGCTGAACAGGAAAGACGATGAAAGCGACGAAATCAAAATACTTGTATAAATCGAAATCACCAGTACCATTAGACCGGCGATAAAAAAAAGTACGACGACAAAATTGTCATACAGGTATTTTTTTATCATTACTTGTCTTCCGCGCCTGTGCGCGCCTGGGCCCGTCTTTTACCGGCGGCGGAACCGTTTCCGGGAACTTCCGGAAACCCCGGCCGGGTTTCCGGAAGTTCCTTTCAGTTAAACGCGGCGATGGGTACGAAGGTGTCGGCCTTGAGGGCCGCGCCGCCCACAAGCGCGCCGTCTATGTTCTCCTTTGCCATGAGATGGGCGGCGTTATCCGGCTTGACCGATCCGCCGTACTGTATGATGATCTTCTCCGCCGCGCCGCCTCCGTAGAGCCGTCCTATGACCCCGCGCACCCAGGCGTGAATCGCGTCGGCGTCTTCCGGGGTGGCGGTTTTGCCGGTGCCTATGGCCCAGACAGGCTCATAGGCAATAACAACGCGGGAAAGATCCCCGGGGGAAACGCCTTCAAGGCCCTTTACGGTCTGCCTCTCGCAGACCGCCTCCGCCCTGCCCGCTTCCCGTTCCTCAAGCAGTTCCCCTACGCAGAGGATAACCTCAAGGCCGTGCTTCAGGGCAAGTTTCACCTTTTTGTTGATGAGGGCGTCGTCTTCCTTGTACACATGGCGCCGTTCGCTGTGGCCAAGGATCACGGTCTGTACCCCAAGATCCTTGAGCTGCAGCACGGAAACTTCCCCGGTGTGGGCGCCCTGCTCTTCCGCCGCCATGTTCTGCGCGCCCAGAGCGATATTGGTTCCCCTGATAATGGGGCCCACGGTTTCAAGGCTCGTGAAACTGGGCGCCACAAGGTATTTATGCTTCCCGCCCCTGAGCCCGGCAACCAGCGCTTTGGCCAGTTCCGCCGCCTCGGCGCGGGTCTTGTGCATTTTCCAGTTTCCGGCGATGTAATATGTACGATTTGCCATTGTTTCCTCCGTATGAATCGCGCTTTTCTAGACCCTGCAGACTTCGATGCCCGGCAGTTTTTTGCCTTCAAGCAGCTCCAGCGAAGCGCCGCCGCCCGTAGAGACATGGCTCATTTTTGAGGCAAGGTTGAATTTGTTCACCGCCGCGACGGAATCGCCGCCGCCGACAACGGTAACAGCCCCCCTGCCGGTGGCTTCCGCCACAAGTTTCGCCACTTCTTCGGTGCCTTTGGCAAAGGCGTCAAATTCAAAGACTCCCACAGGACCGTTCCACACAATGGTTTTTGCCCCGGCAAGCACGTCCCTGTATTGGGCTATGGTTTTGGGCCCCACATCAAGGCCCATGAGATTGTCCGGCAGATCCGCGCCGTCAACAGGAACGGGTTTCGCGGCGGCGTCGAAGGTTTCCGCGGCGACATGATCTACGGGAAGGACGATCTTCGCGCCCGCCGTCCGCGCCGCCTCAAGGATCTTCTTTGCCGTATCAATCTGATCATCCTCCACAAGCGATTTTCCCGTTTTCCGGCCCTGTGCCTTGAGGAAGGTATAGGCCATGCCGCCGCCTATCACGAGGGCCGAGGCGTTTTTGAGGAGGCTTTCGAGGACCGCGATCTTCGAGCTTACCTTGGCCCCGCCTATGACGGCAACAAGGGGCTTCGCCGGATTTGTGACGATGGGCTCGAGGTAATTCACTTCTTTTTCCATGAGGAACCCCGCCGCCGACTCAGGGGCGAATTTGGCGATTGACGCGGTAGACGCGTGATCGCGGTGGGCGGTGCCGAAGGCGTCGTTTACAAAAACATCGCCGTAGGAGGCCAGCTCTTTGGCAAGCTTGTCCCGTTCGGCGGGATCTTTGCTGGTCTCTTCCTTGTGGAAACGGGTGTTTTCCAGCATGATCACCGTTCCGTCTTTCTGACCGGCTATAAAGGACTTCTTGCCGTAACAGCCGTCTTCCCCGGCAAAGACCACGGGCCGCCCGAGTTTCTTTTCAAGCCATGCCGCAACCGGGGCCATGCGGTGTTTGCCCCTGATGTAGGCTTCCTCGTCGAAGGGCTTGCCGTCTTTTTCGGCCTTTTCCTTCGCCTTCTTGGCGTCCTTGGAAGGGTCCCCCAGATGGCTCATCAGAGTCAGGGTCTTTACCCCTTGATCAAGGATGTATTTGATCGTGGGAATCGCCGCGGTAATACGGGTATCATCCTGCACAACCCCGTC
>JAISEB010000224.1 GCA_031264395.1 Treponema sp.
AGTTTGACCGTGTTGCCGGTCATGTAGGCCGCTTCGTCGGAGGCGATGTAGCGCACCAAATAGCCGACCTCCCGGGGAGTTCCCCGGCGGCCCAGGGGGATCTTCGGCGCGAAGGTTCCGGCGGAAAGCTCCTCGCGGGTGAAGTTCCCTCTGACCGCTGTGGCGCCTGGGGCGACGCAGTTCACCCTGATGTTATATTTGGCGAGATCCAGCGCCATTGATTCGGCGGTTCTGTTGAGGGCGGCTTTGAATCCGCCGTAGAGCGCGTCTTCGGGGTACGCCCGTATACCTCTGGTGGACGTGATGAAGATTATATTTCCCCCGGCGCCCCGGCCGGCCATGTCGCCGGCGGCAACTTTGGAACAGAGTATGTAGGAACGATAGTTGAGGCCGTACAGAAAATCAATGAGGGCCGGATCCAAATTGATGAGATCGTTGTGCCGGGTAAGACCGGCGTTGCACACCAGGAGATCTATGCCGCCCAGGTCTTCCACAGCCCGGCGGGTAACCTCCATGGGGACATCGGGTTTTTCCATGCTGGCCTGATAATAAAAGCAGCGGCGGCTCTGCGCCTCGACTTCCGTTTTCAATGCCGCGGCGTCGTTTTCCATCTCATGATAAGTAAAAGCTATATCATAGCCTGATTCCGAAAGCACCCGGACAATCCCGGCGCCTATACCCCGGCTGCCTCCGGTAACAAAAGCGTTTTTGCTCACCATCGTCTCCCTGTTACGGCGTGTTCGCCGTGCCGTCGGGGATACGAGTCTGGGTCCACCGGGTCGCTTCGGTTTTGCAGGGATACCTGGCCGCGAGTTCTTCGTTGATGTCTATGCCGAGACCGGGCCTGGAATTGGCGTACACAAAACCTTTTCTCAGTTCGGGACAGCCGGGGAAAACTTCAAGAGACGCGTCCTTAAAACCGCTCCACTCCTGGATGCCGAAATTGGGGCAGACAAGATCCAGATGGATGTTGGCGGCATGGCCTACCGGGGAAACGTCGCCGGGGCCGTGCCAAGCGGTCCGTATGCCGAAGGCCTCGCAGAAGATCGCCAGTTTGCGGGCCGGCGTAATGCCGCCGATTTGGCTGATATGAACCCGTATAAAATCAATGAGCCGTTCCTTGATCAAATAGTCCCATTCTTTTGGATTGTTATAAAGCTCCCCGTTGGCAATGGGGGTGGCGCACTGACAGCGCACCATGCGGAACCATTCGCCCTGTTCCGGGGAAAGTATGTCTTCCAGGAAAAAAAGCTGAAACGGCTCAAGCTCTTTTGCGAGGTTCACCGCGTCTATCGCCTGAAGCCGCTCATGGGTATCGTGAAGCAGCTCTATCTCAAAACCCATACGGTCACGGATATAATCAAAAAGTTTCAGCGTGTCCCGCATGTACTGTTTCGGATCGTAATACACGCCGTGGGGAACCGATTCGCTCTGATGAAGAGCGCCTGCTTTCCCGCCGTAACCGCCCCACTGTATGCGGATATGCTGAACGCCGTCTTCGTGAAACTTCTGTACATTGTCGCCAACCTCCTCAAGAGTTTTGCCGTCCGCGTGACGGTACACCGCGACAGCCCCCCGGGAACGTCCGCCCATGAGTTCGTAGAGGGGCATGCCTGCCAGCTTCCCCTTGATGTCCCAAAGCGCCATGTCCACACCGGAAACCGCGTTGTTGGTGACCGGACCGTTGCGCCAGTAGGAATTGTTATTCATTATCTGCCAAATATCTTCGATGTCCGCGGGGTCCCTCCCGTGCAGGAGCGGATCAAAGTAATCCTCAATTATTGATTTAACCGCCTTTTCACGGTAAGCAAAAGTGGCGCAGCCCAACCCGTACAGTCCCGGCTCGGACGTTTCAACTTTTACAACAATGAGGTTTATTCCCGCCGGCGCGGTGAGAATGGCCCTGACCTTTTGGATTGTTAATTGCGGCATGTTTTCCTCCGGGGAAAGTATATGCCTGCCGGTTTAATAATACAAGACGGGCGCATTTCCGGTGTTTCACACCGGAAACCGGGCTATCCGCTCCAATTTTTGCTTCGCAAAAAATTCCGCTTCTATCCCTTGCGCGTTAAATAAATCGCCCCGGACTTATCCCAAATACTTCGGACAGTTGATAAGCGGTTTTACGGCTTATGGGCTTTGCGTTATGCTCCATATTGGAAATTTTCTGTTTGGTTGCGCCAATCCGGGCCGCAAGGTCCTCCTGCGTCATTTTGTGGAGTCTCCGGTAAAAGCGGAGGGTGTCCCCGGGCGTTTCCTTTTCCTTCATTTCCCGGTGCCAGTCCATTTCCGTAACGGACATAGCTTCCTCATCCTCAAAAACCGACAGGGCAGGGCCGAAATCTTTTTTCAGAAGTTTAAGGTATTTATCGGGAATCTCTCCCTGCACGGTAAACTCAATAGGGGGCTTTTTCACGACTGCCAACATATTCAACCTCCACGACATAAGAGCCGTTCTCATTGCGCCAGACGGCGACCCAGCTATAAGCAAGATGGCAATGGTACAGGTCTTCGCCCAACTTGCT
>JAISEB010000229.1 GCA_031264395.1 Treponema sp.
CGTCCCTCTCCGGCATCCTGTCCTTGTAAAATGGCCCAACGACGTTATGATCCCGCTTCTTGCGGGGGAGGCGGTCCTCTACAGAAAGACGGCCGGCATACTCACCGAGGGAAACGGAAGCGCCGTTTTTACCGGGGTGGGCGTCAATGTGGGCCAGCGTGAATTTCAGGAGGAGCTCCGGGACAGGGCCGGAAGCCTTGCCATGGCGTTCGGGCCCTCCGCTTCTCTTTCTCCCCTTGCGATGCTGGAAAAAATGCTGCCGCGCCTGCACCGGGAAATTGAAACGCCGTCCGCCGGGCCCTCCTGGCAGGAACGCCTCAATGAACGGCTCTATCAAAAGGGAATGCCGGTGCGTTTCAGGACCGGAACGGGGGACGCGGCGAAGATCACAAGGGGGGTGCTCAAGGGCGCGGGAAGCGGCGGTGAAATTCTCATTGATACCGGGGAAAAAACGGAGTCCTTTGTTTCGGGCGAACTTGAGTTAACGTGAAAGGCTTTTTTTGAAAGTCCCGTTTAATGAATGGCCGGCGGGGCAATGTACGTTCGCAGTTCCTCCAGTTTGCCTATTCGTTCGCCCGGATAATCCGGGTAAAGGCCCAATTCGTCAAACAGTACGCCTTTCGCGTCTTTTGCCAGCGCCAGATAGCCTTCCACATAACTTGGCGCGTCGTCGACAAAGAGGACCGTGCCCGGCTCCGCGCCAAGGGAGTCAAGGGCGCGCCGGTACGATTCGGGGCGCGGTTTTCCCCTGAAGCCGCTTGCCTCTATATCGAAGATCCGGGAAAAGAGATCCTGTATTCCCAGCTTGCCGAGTATGCGGCGGGCGTGGAGGAGGGGCGAATTGGTCAGTATGGCAAGGGGGCAGGGGAGGCTTTCAAGAAAGGGCCGCAGTCCCGGATCGGGGAAAAGGGAATCCGCCTCGTTTTCCGGATGAACGCTCCTGTAATAGGCGCCTGTGTCCTTTAGACCCTTTTCCGCGGCGAGCCATTCGGCGGTAGTGCCGTATTTTTTCATGACGGCCCCGCGCATGGCGGCGGCCTCTTCGGGAGAAACGCCGAGCCATTCCGATACAAAGGCCCGTATACGGCGCGCCATTGCCTCCTCAAGTCCGAAGCGGGCGGAATAGAGGGTGTTGTCCAAATCAAACAGAATGTGCGTAATCATGGTTCCGTTTATGTATACCCCATAAATTGACGGGATGTCCACCAATGGGGTATAGTGAAACCATGCTTGATTACCGTTTCATAGTTGACAATCTTTCCGCGGTAATGGCCAATATAGCCGACCGTTTCATGAAGGCCGACGCCCGGCTTGTCGCCGAGCTTTACAACAAAAGAACGGCGCTTGCCGCCCGGCTTCAATCCCTCCAGCACGGCCGCAATGTTAACGCCGCGGCCGTAAAGACGGCGAAGGACGGCGCGGAGCGGGATCCCCTTGTAGGGGAGGGCAAGAGGCTCAAGGCGGACATTGACGCCTGCGAAGCGGAGCTTGCCGCCGTCGACAAGGAACTCGAGGCCGAAGCCCGCCGCATTCCCAACATGGCCCATCCGGACGCTCCCGTCGGAAGGGAGGACAAGGACAATCTTGAGGTAAAGCGGTCGGGCAGAATTCCCTCGTTTGATTTCAAACCCGCCGATCATGTCAAGCTGGGCCAGGATCTTGATATTGTCGATTTTGATTCGGGCACCAAAGTGGCGGGAACAAAATTTTATTACCTTAAAAACGAAGGCGTGTTTCTGGAACTGGCGCTGATCCGCTACGCGCTGGATATTCTTGTCAAGAAGGGCTTTACCCCCTTCATTACCCCCGACATTGCCCGGGAAGGAATTCTTGAAGGCATTGGCTTTAATCCGCGCGGCGAGGAATCGAACGTGTACAGGCTTGAAGGGGAAGACGCCTGTCTTGTGGGGACGGCGGAGATAACCCTTGGGGGTTATTATTCCAATACCATCATCCCCAAAGAAAAACTGCCCCTCCGCATGGCGGGCCTTTCGCACTGCTTCCGCCGCGAGGCGGGAGCGGCCGGGCAGTTTTCAAAGGGGCTTTACCGCGTACATCAGTTCACCAAACTTGAAATGTTTGTCTACTGCCTCCCCGGCGATTCCGGCCGCCTTCATGAGGAACTCCGCGCGGTAGAGGAAGAAATTTTCGGCGGCCTTGACATTCCCTTCCGCGTGGTGGATACCTGCACGGGCGATTTGGGCGCGCCGGCCTACCGCAAGTGGGATCTTGAGGCCTGGATGCCCGGAAGGACGGGGCCGGATGGCGGCGGCGAATGGGGGGAAGTAACCTCGACGTCGAACTGTACCGATTACCAGGCCCGCCGCCTTAACATTCGTTACCGCGACGATGACGGCAAAAACAAATATGTGCACATGCTTAACGGAACGGCCGTCGCGGTGTCGCGGGCCATCATTGCCCTGCTTGAGAATTTCCAGGAAGCCGACGGCTCCGTCCGTATTCCGCGCGCCCTTGCGCCGTATACCGGCTTCGACAAAATAAGGAGAAAATCGTGATGAAAAAAACGGAGCGTCCTGCCTTGGTGAAGTTTTCCGCTCTGCGCCCTGCCGCGGTTCTTTTCGCGGCCTTCGCCCTGGTTTTGACGCTGTCCGTCTGCGGGAGCCTTGGTTCGGCGCTCAGGGAGCCTGAGCTTTCCCTTGATTCCGTTGAAATGACGGGCATTGATTTTAGCGGCGTGGATCTGCTCTGCAAGGTAAACGTGATCAATCCCAACGCCTTTGACATTCCCTTCCCGGAGATAGACTGGGAATGCCTTATAGGCGGTGATTCCCTTGTCAGGGGAACCATAAAAAGCGGCGGCGCGCTTAAGTCCCGGACGGGTACGGTTGTGGACGTGCCTGTAAGCATGACCTATGAAGGAATCTTCGGGAGCCTTGCCTCTCTTGCGGGCAGCCGCGAGGCGGACTATACCGTAAAACTCGGCGTTACATTCGCCATTCCCCTGCTCGGGGACAGGACGTGGAATTTTGAACATTCAGGCTCCCTGCCTTTGCCCAGGCTTCCTTCCGTCGGCTTTAAGGGAATACGCGTCAAGAACATCAGCCTTTCCCGGCTTGACTTCGAAGCCGAACTTGAGGTGGAAAACGGCAACGCTTTTTCAATTAACATCGATGAACTTTTCTGCGATCTTACCGTGAACAATTCGCGCTGGTTTCAGGGCGGCGTGCCTTCGCCCCAGTCCGTGGCGGCGGAAGGAAAGTCCGTTATTCCCCTTGCCGTTTCCATAGACTCTCTTTCGATGGTAAGGGATCTTACCCTCATGATAACCACGGGAAGGGACGCCTCCGTCGCGCTTGACGGCGCCGTTACTATAGCGGGGAACCTTCCCGGATGGAGGCCGCTCAACCTCCCCTTCAGCTACAACGGCAGTACAAAGCTGCGGCGTTGACAAAAAGGCGGTTTTCGGTCAGGATTTCATTATGAACATGTCCGCGGAGAAAAAGGGTTTTTCATATTACTATTACTTCTATTATTATCCCCTGCCCGCGGAAAACGGCCCGGCATAGCCGGGTTTTACCCTGTAATCAAGGGAGATTCCGCGGGCGGCGCCCGGGAGTCTCCCTTTTTTTTATAAGGAGCGCATCATGATAATCGCGATGAAAGAGGGAGTGTCCCGAGGCGAGGCCGAACAGTTTGCCGAAACACTCAAGAAGGACGGGATCGCCGTTCATTTTTCACAGGGGGCCAACCGGATAGTGCTGGGCCTTGTGGGGGATACGTCCGCCGTCAACGGGGAAAACCTCATGGCCCATCATCTTGTCGAAAAGGTGATACGGGTACAGGAACCCTACAAAAGGGCAAACCGGCTTTTCCATCCCGCCGGTACCACGGTGGAAGTATTGGCGGCCGGGGGAACGGCAAAGATAGGCGGCGGGACGCTGGGGATTATCGCCGGTCCCTGCTCTGTGGAAAGCCGGGAGCAGATTGTGGACATTGCCCGCGCGGTAAAAAAGGCCGGGGCGTCGTTCCTCCGGGGCGGGGCGTTCAAGCCGCGTACAAGCCCCTACAGTTTTCAGGGGCTCGGGTGCGGCGGGCTGGATCTGCTTCTTGAGGCAAAAAAAGAGACGGGGCTTCCTGTTGTCACCGAACTCATGGGAATACACCATCTGGAACTCTTTGCCGATGTGGATATTATTCAGGTTGGGGCGCGGAACATGCAGAACTTTACCTTGCTGCGCGAATTGGGCCGCAGCAAAAAACCCGTGCTCCTCAAGCGCGGGCTTGCCTCAACCCTTACAGAACTCCTCATGGCCGCGGAGTACCTTATGGCGGGGGGCAACAGCAGGATCATACTCTGCGAGCGGGGGATACGGAGCTTTGACAATTACACGCGGAACGTTCTTGACATAAGCGCCGTGCCCGCGCTGAAGAAGCAGAGCCATCTTCCGGTGATCGTGGACCCAAGCCACGCCACGGGCCTTTCCTGGATGGTTCCCGCCATGGCGAAGGCCGCGGTCGCCGCCGGCGCCGACGGCGTCATTGTTGAAGTGCACAACAACCCGGAGGCGGCCCTCTGCGATGGGGAACAGTCCCTTACCCCCGCCGCCTTTTCCCTTCTCATGGACTCCCTAAGAAAATACGCGGACATTGAAGGGAAACACATTTCATGAAAAAGATTGAAGAATGTACCGTGGGGATAGCGGGGCTCGGGCTCATGGGCGGAGCGTTCGCCATGGCGTTTGCCCGCCTGGGCGTGCCCCGGGAGCGTCTTCTTGCGTGCGACGCCGACGCCCGTACCCTTGCCTCCGCGAAGGATCAGGGGCTTGTCGCCGAAGGTTCAGGCGAGGCCCGCCTTATGCTTCCACGCTGCGATCTTGTCTTCCTCTGCCTTAACCCCTCTTCCCTTCTCCGTTTCCTCGCCGCGCATCAGGGCGATTTCAAAAGCGGTGCGCTTGTTACCGATATTGCGGGAATCAAGGGGAGCGTTGTCCTTGCGGCGGAACGGTTCCGCCCCGATGTCGATTTCATTCCCGGCCACCCCATGGCGGGATCGGAAAAAGGCGGTTTTGATAACGCGGGGCATTGTGACTTCCGGGGAAAAAATTACATCCTTACCCCGCTTGCAAGAAACACGAAGGAAAACCTCGCGTTTCTGGAGGATCTGCTCCGCCGCATGGGGTTTGGCCGCATCACCAGAACAACGGCCGGGGATCACGACGAAAAAATAGCCTTTACAAGCCAGCTCTGCCATGTCATCGCCGCGGCCCTTGTAGACTGCGCGGACGACCCTTCCATTACCCGTTTCGGCGGGGGAAGTTTTGAGGATCTTACCCGCATCGCCATGCTTAACGCGCCCATGTGGACGGAGCTTTTTATTGAAAACAGGGAAAAACTTCTTGAACATCTCCGGCGTTTCAGGAAAAGCCTTGACGCGATTGGAAGCCTTGCCGCGTCGGGTGACGCACAGGCGCTTGAAAAGATCCTGCGCGGCGTGCGTGAAAAAAGGAGCGCCATGAACGGCTGACGGGAACAGGCGCTGGCGTCCGGTCTTTGGCGTCTGGTAGTATGATTACACTAAAACAAGTGTTAGGCGACATTCGACAAAAACCGTGTATAAAACAGAAGAATATCGCAAGAAATACTTGACAATGCATAAAATTAAGAATATATTATATGCATAGGAGATAATATGAGAACAACCCTTGATTTAAATGAGACCTTATTGACAGACGCAATGAAATGGACAGGTGAAACAACAAAAACCGCGACGATAAATGAGGCGCTAAAACAAATTATTAAATCCAGAAAAAGAGTAAAACTTGTTGAATTTGCCGGAAAATTACATTTAGATGTTGATTTGGACATTACAAGAAAAAGAAAATGAAATACATTATTGATAGTAATATTTGGATAGAATATTTTAACAAAAAGAATTATTTTGACTCTGTTTCTGATTTGTTGATAAATAATGAAATATACATCAATAAAATTATATTGGCGGAATTGATACCTTCTGCCAAAGCAAAAAATGAAAAGGAATTTATTGAATGTCT
This sequence comes from Treponema sp., assembly GCA_031264395.1. Taxonomy (GTDB): domain Bacteria; phylum Spirochaetota; class Spirochaetia; order Treponematales; family Breznakiellaceae; genus JAIROE01. The sequence goes on from JAISEB010000229.1 coordinate 6,015, forward strand.
TTATGGAATAGAATTATTGGAATTGGAAATTGATTGGGATGAAATTATTGAAATACAATATTATTGTATAAAAAATGGAATAAATAAATTAGGATTATTGGATATAGCAATTGCCCAAAATGCCAAACAAAATAGTGTAGGTGTTTTTACAATAAACCGGCATATGATATTATTATGTAATTTAATAGGAATAGAATGTAAAAGTTCTTAAAAAAATGTCGAACGTCGCATAACAGGACTGTTTACGCTTCGCCGCCAGTAGGCGGCTCGGG
>JAISEB010000168.1 GCA_031264395.1 Treponema sp.
GTTGTTCCGCCAAGATTTCCGGGACTGTCGCCGTAATGCCAGAGCTTTCCGTGGGGGGAGCCGGGGCATATCACGTGAATTTGAAGGGTGTTCCGCGTAAAGGGAACGGCCTTTCCGCCGCATCCTTCTTCCGTGTTGTACACCAGCCTGAACGAAGGGGTCACGATTGCAAGGGAAGAGGCGGTCTTTTCAACGGTGAATTTTGGCGGGGGAAAATCACGGTTCAGCACGACCTGCGTCGCCCTGTCCTCGAAGATCCCGCCGGGCGCGTATTCCAGCCTGATGAGCGATTCGGTCAGCACGGTAAAACGGTAACAGCCGCCGCGCACCATAGATGCGCCGGGGGCGAGCGGGCGGGCGTCAACGCGTATGCGCTGTTCAAAGGTACTCATCGCCGTTCCTTATGCTTTCTCCGTTCTTTCCCCGAAGGATCTGTAGATCTCCTCGTATTTTCTGGCCGATTTTTCCCAGGAAAAATCCTGCCTCATTCCGCGTATGCGCATCGCGTCTATCTGCTCCCGGCGGTTGTACCATGCCCAGACCGCCCAGCCTATGGTGTTGTAAATGGCCTCCGGCGTAAGGTCGTCGAACATGAAACCCGTTCCGCTTCCCGTTTCCTGGTTGAAATTTTCCACCGTGTCGGCAAGCCCCCCCGTATTGCGGACGATGGGGAGGGTCCCGTAGACAAGGGAGTACATCTGGTTGAGCCCGCAGGGTTCATAACGGCTGGGCATGAGGAAAAAATCGCTTCCAGCCTCGACAAGGTGGCTCAGGTCTTCGCTGTAGCCTATCTTCGCCTTGAAATTGGACAGCCGGGACGAAAGGCTCATCACCTCGTTTTCACACCAGGCTTCCCCCGAACCCAGAAGCACCATCTGCAGATCCATGTCCCGGCAGATCGACCAGGCCGATCCGTAACCGGGGCCAAACAGTTCCCCTACGCCCTTCTGCCCGGTAAGGCGCGTTACCATGCCGATGATGGGGAATTTTTTGCCGGGGGGAAGGGAAAATTCCTTCTGAAGGGCTTCCCTGGCCTTTGCCTTGCCCGCCATGCTGTCTGCGGTGTAGCGATCCTTCAAATACGGATCTTTGCCGGGGTTCCAGACCGAATCGTCTATGCCGTTGAGTATCCCCGAGTAGTCGGCGCTCCGGTACCGGAGGACCCCGTCGAGCCTGAAACCAAGCTCCCCTGTCATTGTCTCCGACGCGTAATTGGGGGAAACGGTGTTGAGCCTGTCCGCGCTGTAGAGCCCCGCCTTGAGCAGGTTCATCATGTTCCAGTCCTCAAACCCGGCGTCATAGAACACGTCCCAGCCCAGGCCCGTGTAGTCAAAATTGTCCCTGCTGTAGATCCCCTGGTATCCCAGGTTGTGAATCGTTAACAGCGACGAGGTTTTTTCAAAGCCTCCCCTGCTTTGCCGGACGCGTTCGGCGAATTTCAGGTAAACCGCGGCCATGGCGGCGGGCCAGTCGTGGGCGTGCAGCATGTCGGGGTACCAGCCTGTTTTTCTGCAAAGCTGAAAGGCGGCCCGGCAGAAGAAGGAAAAACGCCGCGGGTTGTCAAGAAAATCAGGCTCGGAAGGGGTCCCGTAGATCCCGTCCCTGCCGAAGAAGGCTTCATGATCGATGAAGTAAACCCTTACCGGTTTTTTTTGGGAACCGGGAAGAAGGGTGGTGTAGACCGCGCTCCATTCCTCACAGCCTCCCATGGGGACGCCCATGGCGCCCGGAAGCTGCTCGAGGCCGCTTTTGTCTATGGAATAGTACCGTGGAATGACGATGCGCACATCATGGCCAAGCGCGGCAAGGGCCGCCGAAAGGCTCGAAACGGTATCGGCAAGCCCCCCCGTTTTCGCGTACGGAACGGCCTCGCTTGAGACCATGAGTATTTTCATGTCAGAAATGGTCTATTGTGGAAAGACCGTTTTCTTTGATAATGGAAAGCCCCTTTTCATGATCCTCCAGTTTGAAGATCACCACGGCCTTTCCGGCCTGGCCTTCAAGGGACGCGTAAAGGTATTCGATGTTTACGCTGTTCCCCCGGAAAAGTTCCATGACCCCGGCGAGGCTTCCCGGCGTGTCGCTTATCTCCACCGCCGCGACGCTGGTCTGGCGCGTGGTGAACCCCCCGGCGTTAAGGGCCTTTACCGCTTCGTCCGTCTTGTCAACGATGAGGCGGAGAATGCCGAAATCCGCCGTGTCGGCAATGGAAATGGCCCTGATGTTGATCTTCCCTTCGGCAAGAACGCGGGTTACTTCGGCAAGACGCCCCGCGTTATTTTCAAGAAACACCGAAATCTGCTTTATTTCCATATCCGCTCCTTTGCTGTCTTTACAGTCACATTGCCAATCGGGCTTTTCCCGCAATCCGGCATGCCGGAACTACTTCATATTGTAGATTTTCTTTCCTCTTGCTGTCAAATTTTTCTGTTATCCACAACACGTTTTGCCTTGCCTATTGAACGCTCTATGGTCTTGGGCTCCACAAGTTTGACCCTTACGGAAATCTGAAGTTTCGATTTCATGATGTTTTCTATTTTGGATCTGAGCCCTTCAAGATCACGGGTTTCGTCGCTGAAGAATTCCTTCTTGACTTCCACCTGCAGTTCGACTTCGTCCAGATGAGTTTCCCCCCTGCTCACCACGATAAGGTACTGGGGCTCCGTCCCCTCAATTTCGATGAGGGCCTGCTCAATCTGGCTGGGGAACACGTTGACCCCGCGTATGATAAGCATGTCGTCGGTACGGCCGAAGAGCCTGTGCATGCGGACCGTGGTACGGCCGCAATGGCAGGGTTCCCGTACAAGAAAGGTAATGTCCCGCGTCCTGTAGCGGAGCAGGGGAGTGCCGTCCTTGGTAAGGGTAGTGAACACCAGTTCCCCCTTTTCGCCGTCGGCAAGGACCTTCCCCGTATCGGGATCGATAATTTCCGGGTAAAAAAGATCCTCGTTGACATGAAGCCCGTCCTGCGCCTCGCATTCAAAGGAGACGCCGGGCCCTATAATTTCGGTGAGGCCGTAGATGTCGTAGGCCTTCATGTCGTAACGGGATTCGATCTCCTTCCGCATGTTTTCGCTCCAGGGCTCCGCCCCGAAACAGCCCTTGCACAGGGGCAGCTTTTTAAGGTCTATTCCCGCGTCCGCCGCCTCCTCTGCCATGTACAGGGCGTAGGAAGGGGTGCAGGTGAGCATGGTGGAGCCGAAATCCTGCAGCACCATGAGCTGCCGGGCGGTGTTTCCGCTTGACATGGGAAGAACCTCCGCCCCTATGGTCATGGCGCCGTAATGGGCGCCCGGCCCGCCCGTAAAGAGGCCGTAGCCGTAGCAGTTCTGGACAATATCGTCCTTTGTGCAGCCGCCGCCCGCGAGAGTCCGCGCCATGGCTTCCCGCCAGATGTTAATGTCGTTTTGGGTATATTCGTCCACGACAGGTTTTCCCGTCGTCCCCGAGCTCATATGGACTTCCACGATGCGGTCCTTGGGGGCGGCAAGGAGCCCCCTTGGATAATTTTCGCGGAGATCGTCCTTGGTGGTAAAGGGAAGCTTTTCAATATCTTTGAGCGAGTGAATGTCCCTCGGCTTTAACCGGAGGCCGTCCATTCTTTTCCGGTAGAACGGGACCCGTTCGTAGAGCATTTCTACCAGGTTTTTAAGACTTGCAAGCTGAAGCTTCTTGCGGGCCTCCTCTTCCATACATTCAAGTTCAGGATTGAAGATCATGGCTACCCCCGTTTTGCAGGCATACTGAATGTCTTCAAAATACATGAAAACCGCGAAAACCGCAATACGGTATGGCCGAATGTGCCCTTGCAATTCCAAATTCAACCACAGACCCTCACGGACAGAACGGACATTTCAAAGCAGCATGCTTTGAAGAAAAAATTTACCGCAAGGTCGAAAAAGTCGAAAAAGTCGAAGAAAAAGAAGGAAGGGGGGCGCATTTCCATACCGCCGCCCGGCATTGGGACACAAGCGCCGCGCCCCCCTGCGGGCGAGCCCCGCTATGCGGGTCTCGCCCTACCCCCAAAAACGGCGCCAGGCGCCATTGCGTTCCCGTATGTAAAAATGCAGGAATTTAACCACGGACATCACAGACGGAACGGACTTATTGTTTCAAATGTATCTTTTGTCCGTGTTTGTCCGTGTCGTCCGTGGTTGTTTTAAATTCGAAAAAGTTGAAGAAAAAGGGAAGAAAAAGAAAAACCGCGGAGTTACGCGGAGTTTGAGCCAATCCCGGCGGGATTGGCTTGTGGAGTTTTCGAAACAAATTTGTTCTTGACTCCGTCGACCCAAAGGTTCGCAAACTCTCAGGCAATGCGCTCTGCGCGTTGCCCGTCCTCTGCGGTTAAAAATTCTTTGCGAAGACCTGTTATCCCTTTTCCAAACAACCCGCAAAACGCGGGAATTTAACCACAACGAACCTCCGGTTCGCCATCACGGACAGAACGGACTTTAAGTTTCAAATGTATCGTTTGTCCGTGTTGGCCCGTGTCTGTCCGTGGTTAAAGGCGGGGCGCTTCTTTAACAAGGTCCCGGTCATTTTCGACTATTGACTGCATTTCACGGACAATGGAGCTGAGGGCGGCAAGACGAACCGCCATAGAATCCCGCTTTGCCGCGGGGCGCAGTTTTCCTTGTTCTTCCGCCTTGACTACCTCATCTACCACCTGTTCAACATCAATATCATTATAATCCATGTTCATCAGCTCCCAAGTAAAAATGGGCATTCTCACTCTTTTACCCAATCGGTAAGGGCAAGCTTTGACAAGTGCGAAAAATGATTCGTGTTATGAGTAACCAAAGTATAATCATGATGCAGGCAGAAAGCAGCCTGCAGCAAGTCGGTATCTTCCATAGAGCGGCCTTTTGTTTTCAGTTCCGCGTATAACCGCGCCGCCGCTTTCCAATCATCCCTGCTCA
>JAISEB010000174.1 GCA_031264395.1 Treponema sp.
AATCGGCGTTCTCGTTTTTAAGCGCCTGGATAAGGGAAGCGATTTCCGTCTCTGTGCCGTAGCGTATGGTCGCGTAACGGGAAGCCTCCACGGTATTTTCCGCGAATTTTCCGCCCTCAGGCGATGCGGGAGAAGCCCCGCCGTCGGGGGCCCCCGGAACGGCCGGGCCTTCCGCCGCCGGAAGGGTTTCGGCCGCCTCCGCGCCTTCCGCGGTGTCCGCCCCTTCAAGCGCGTGAATTCCCAGCGCCGTAATAAAAATCATACATACCGGGAAAAATTCTCCCGGGAACAGGGACGGGATCTTTAATCCCCTTCCGTTTCCGGGCAGGGTTTCGTGTTTTTTCGCTTTATCCGCTTTCATCATTTCGCAAACTCCGTTAGCGCTTCACTTTTCCCGTTTCTCGAAACGGGAAAGAAAATCCTTCTTGAAAGAAGTGAACCGGTTCTCTTCTATGGCCTTTCCGGCGTTCCGCACCAGATCATGCAGGAAATACAGATTGTGATAACTTGCCAGCATGGAGCAGAGAATCTCCCCCGATTTGAAGAGATGCCGGAGATAGGCGCGGCTGTATTCCCGGCATACTTTGCACCCGCACTCTTCATCTATCGGCCTGAAATCAAGCCTGAATTCGGCTTTTTTTAGGGCAAAAGAACCGTCCCGTGAAAAAACAAGGCCGTTCCTGCCCGTCCGGGTCGGCAGGACACAGTCAAACATGTCTATTCCCTGTTCCACGGCTTCCAGTATATAGCGGGGGGTTCCTATGCCCATTACATAACGGGGCTTGCCGCCGGGAAGAAGGGAGGCGGCATAAGAGAGATATTCGGCAAAGATCTCTTCCGGCTCGCCCACCGAAAGCCCCCCTATGGCGATGCCCGGCGTATCCGCCTGTGAGGCAATGACCGCGCTCCGTTCCCGGAGATCCCTGAAAAAACCACCCTGCACTATGGCAAAAAGGCTGCCCCCGAGGCCTTCCCGCCTTTTTTCTTCCCAGGTTTTTTTCGCGCGCAAAAGCCAGGCGGAACTTGCGGCAAGGGCCTCTTCCGTTTCTTTCCGCGAAGCGCCCCAGCCCGAGCATACGTCAAGCTGCATCTGTATATCGCTTCCAAGGATCGTCTGTATGTCCACCGCCTTTTCGGGATCAATAAAATGCCAGGAACCGTCAATATGGGACTGAAAGCGCACCCCTTCCTCCCGTATTTTCCTGAGGCGGGCAAGGGAAAAGATCTGAAACCCCCCCGAATCGGTCAATATGTTTCCCGGCCAGCCCATGAAACGGTGAAGCCCCCCCGCGGCGCCTATGACATCCGTTCCGGGACGCAGGTACAGATGATAGGTATTGGAAAGGATGATGTTAAACCCGATTTCCTCAAGATCACCGCGGGTAAGGGCCTTGACGGTCCCGCAGGTTCCCACAGGCATGAAGACAGGAGTAGAGACTGTCCCGTGGGGAAGGAACAGTGTCCCCGTCCGCGCCCGCGATGAAGAGTCCCTGTGTTTTTCGGAAAAAATGTTCATGTTTTCGCGCTTTTAAGGAGGAGGAACCCTATGAATACAAAGAACAAAACGGGAAACCACGCCCCCGCGAAGGGCGGAATATAGCCGAGTTTTGCCATCATCATGCTGATCATCTCCATGACATAGTAAACAACCGCCGACACAAGGCTTGCCAGAAGGCTCATGAGCAGAATGTTCTTTCTGAAACGGCCCCCCATGGAAATGGAAAGGATCATCACCACAAGGGAAACGGCGGGAAAGGAAAAACGGTGGTAATAATCCGCCAGCGCCTCGGTAAAAGGAAGCCCCGCCCTCTGCAGATCCTTTATAAGAAGCCCCGCGTCCCGCACGGGAAGCTCTTCGGCCTCCACCGCGTTCCGCCTGAACGCGCCGGGGTCCTCCCTGTACCTGTCAGTGCCCGAAAGGGTCCGTATAACGAGCATTTCCCCTTCGTATTCGTAGATCACGGCGCTTGCAAGATTCCAGTATTCGCCGTTCCAGGAAGCCCGGGGGGAACGGATCTGGGAAACGAAGCGCCCGCCTTCGTCAAGTTCCACAATGCTGAGCCCGTTAAGCGTATCTTCGACAAAATCGTAAAAATCAACCGAGTAAATGAGCCTTCCGCCGTCCGCCTTGATGACGATGTCGGAATTGTTTTCCGTCCGCTGCTGGTGAAGCAGTTCGCGGGAAAGCCCGTTCTTCATCCTGAGGGTGGGAATCACCACCAGATCGTCGAAAAAAAAGGAAAAACCGGAAGCGGCAAGTCCTATGGCAAGGAGCGGAACGCTGAAACGCCCAAACGGGATTCCCGAGGAAAAAATCGATGTCAGTTCATTCCTGCCGTACAGCTCCCCCAGGGTATAGGCGGCGGCGAAAAGCAGGGAAATGGGCAGGGCATAGGAAAGGCTCTTGGGAAGGTAGTACAGGCTTACCCTGAAAATATCGGCCGCCGCCACTTCGTATTGCAGGTAGCGCCAGAGATTCGCGAAAAGTTCTATGAGGCCCAGGAGCATAACGAACATCGCCGCGGCAATGAAGAAGATGGGGGAAAACTGCCGTACAAGATAACGGTCAAGTATCATTTTCTTACCCGCAGGATACACATGACAAGCCCGGCGGAAACGGCCAGTATGTTGGGCAGCCACATGGTCCAGAACGGCGAATACCCCAGCCTGAGCCCCATGGTCTGCCCGCTCAGAAGCAGAATCCAGTACACGACCGAAATGATAAGGCCGAAAATAAACCCCACCGTCTGCCCGCTTTTTTTCGCCAGAAAACCCAGGGAAACGGAAAGGAACACAAAAGAAATGGCCCCAAAGGGAATGGAAAATTTTTTGTAGTATTCAAGCCGGTAGACAAGGAGGCCTCGGTCGTCCCGCACCATTCTCGCCGATTCCAGTTCGCGGAACAGGGAAAGGGCAAGATTTTCCCGCCTGTTCCAGGCGGCATTCCCCGGCCCCCCGCGAAGGCTTTCCTCAAGCGCCAGCGCCGCCGAAGTAATCCTTATGTTCCTTTCGTTGAGCCTTTCCTTCAAGGTCTCTTCCTTTGCGCGTATTTCCCGCCGCACGTCGGTAGAGCTCATTTCCCGGGGGCCGATAACGGAAACAGCCTCTATAAGATCCTCCTGCGGAACCCAGTAGCGGAGAAAACCGCTTGACGCGTAATCATAATCACGGCGGGATACCTCTTTGGAAGACTGAACAAAGGCGTCCTCAAGTTCCAGGCTGAGCCCTTCCTTTCCCCCGTCCTTGAGTTCCGCCTCGGCGGCAAGGATCACCCGCCGTTCGCCGTCGCTTGTCCTGTCAAGGATAAGCACATTCCCCACCCTGGCGCCCGACACGTCCCCGGTGACAATCACCGTGTCCTTGAAACGCTTTACCGAATTGGCCTCCAGTTCCAGCGCCGGCGTGGAAATAAGGATGCGCCGGTACAGCCGGGTAAACTGAACGGTTCCTGCGGGAAGCAGCACGTCGTTGGCGACAAAGGAGATAAGGGAGATGACAAAACCCACCGCGACGGCGGGCAGGAAGATGTTCCTGTAGGAAAGGCCCGAAGAAAGCATTACCAGCACCTCGTTGTCGCTGGTGAGCCGTCCTACCGTCATAAGGGTTCCCACAAGGGACGCGAAGGGGGCGGCCATGGCGATAATCGAGGGAAGGGCGTAAAGGACAAGCAGGGCCACCTGTCCCAGAGGCACGCGCTTGGTGAGGATCTCCTGGGCCATAAGGAGCAGCTGGTTTACAAAAAAGATGAAAAAGAAAAAGAGAAAGGACACGAAAAAAGAAAACATGGTCTCCGACAGTATGTACCTGAAAATAATGGGGGAAAGGGAACGTGCGGGCGGGGCCGCGCTCTTTTCCATACCGCGACGCTTCCCCCTACATTCCCGTTGAACCGAAGCCAAGGGCGCCCCGCTCCGTTTCTTCAAGGCTTTCCGCTTCGGCAACGCAAACGCGGCACACCGGAGAAACCACCATCTGGGCAATGCGGTCCCCGTTTTTTACCGTAAAAGGCTCGTTTCCAAGGTTCACAAGAAGAATTTCCAGCTCTCCCCGGTAATCGGCGTCTATGGTTCCCGGCGCGTTAAGCACCGTTACCCCGTGCCTCAGCGCCAGCCCCGATCGCGGGCGTATCTGCGCCTCAAAGCCCCGGGGAAGCTCCGGAAAAAGACCCGTGGGGATCTTCACCCTTCCCAAGGGAGGAATAACCTCCTCTTCCCCTATGCGGGCCCTCAGATCCATTCCCGCCGCTTCCCCGCTTTCATAACGGGGAAGGGACACGCCGGGATCTTTTCGCATGAATTTTACCACAGTCTCCACAAGATCCCCCGGACGCCGCGGCTCAAAGACCCGTATCAGCGGCGGCCGCGATCCCTGTCCCTGGGACGGTCCCTGCCGCCGCCGTTTCCCCGGCCTTGAGAGCCTCCGTACGAGCCCCCGTCGCCGTAAGACCGGCTTTCGGAAGCCCCGTCAGGATCGATGGCGTCTATGTAGGAAAGGTTGAGCCTTCCCATCTTGTCAATTTCAAGAAGCTTGACCTGAATCTCCTGCCCTTCCTTGACCACGTCGGTAACTGAGTTAATGCGCTGGCGTGAAAGTTTCGAGATGTGGACAAGCCCTTCCTTGCCGGGAAGTATTTCCACAAAGGCGCCAAAGTCCATGATCCGCTTCACGACTCCGTCGTACACGCGGCCCACTTCGGGATCGGAAACGATCCCCATGACGGCGGCCTTTGCCTCCTCGGCGTTTTTGGCGGTCTTGCCGTAAATGGTAACCGTTCCGTCGTTTTCAGTATTGATGGTCACCGAATACTGTTCGCAGATTGCCTTGATGTTCTTTCCGCCGGGGCCTATAAGGGCGCCTATTTTGTCTATTTCTATGCGGAGGGTGATGATCTTTGGGGCGAATTCGCTGATTTCACTGCTGGGCCTGTTTATCGTCCCGTTCATGATGGAAAGAATGTGAAGTCTGCCCCGCTTTGCCTGATCCATGGCGTCCCGCATGATTTCGGGGCTCACGCCGGCGATCTTTATGTCCATCTGGAAACCGGTGATCCCGTCTTCCGTACCGGCTACCTTGAAATCCATGTCGCCCAGGTGATCTTCCTCACCCAGTATGTCCGAAAGGATAGCGTAACGGCCGCCGGAGCTTTCGGTGATGAGCCCCATGGCAATACCGGCGACCGGCTTCTTCATGGGCACCCCGGCGTGGAGCATGGAGAGGGTTCCCCCGCAGACCGACGCCATTGACGAGGAGCCGTTCGATTCCATGATCTCCGAGACCACCCGCACCGTATAGGGGAATTCCTCCTTGGAGGGAACCATGGCCTTCAGGGAACGGTGGGCAAGGTTTCCGTGCCCTATTTCCCGCCTCCCTGTCCCCATGCGCCCCACTTCCCCCACCGAATAAGGGGGGAAATTGTAGTGAAGGATGAAATTTTCCCGCTTGTCGCCTTCTATGTCGTCGTAGATCTGTTCGTCAAAAACCGTCCCCAGCGTGGTAACCGCGAGCGCCTGTGTCTCGCCCCGGGTAAAAAGGGCCGAACCGTGGGTACGGGGAAGAAGGCCCACTTCGCAGGTGATGTTCCGTATGTCCTCCGTTCCGCGGCCGTCAACCCGCTTTCCCTTTTCAAGGATGGAGGAACGGAGAATTTCGTACTGCATGTCTTCGAAAAGGGCGCCGAAGAGTTTTTTCTGATTTTCATCCTCAAGCTGCCCGGCGTACCGGGAGGCGATGCCGGCCTTTACCTCGGCGATGCCGTCATGGCGTTCGTGTTTGGTAGGAAGAAAACAGGCCTTTTCAAGCAGGGGGAAGGCGGCCTCCCGTATGGCGGCGGCGTTTTCAAGACTGTGCGGCGGCTCGGTAAGGGGAAGTTTTTTCTTTCCCGCAAGCTCCCGGAGCTTGTCCTGAAGGCCGCACAGTTCCCGTATTATCGCGGCGGCCTTTTCCAGCGCCTCCAGCATGAGATCCTCGCCGGCTTCTTTGGCGCCGCCTTCCACCATGGTGATCCCGTCTTTCGTGCCCGCGACCACAATTTCAAGGGACGAACGTTCTATTTCGTCATAGGAGGGATTGACGACAAGCTCGCCGTTCACCTGGCAGATACGCACGGCGGCGACAGGCCCGTTAAAGGGAATGCCGGAAATGTGAACCGCCGCGGAAGACGCGATAATCGCCAGTATGTCGGGGGGATTGACCTGATCGGCCGACAGGGTGGTAGGCACCACCTGAATTTCCCGGCCGAAGCTCTTTTCGAAAAGGGGCCGCATGGGCCGGTCTATGAGCCGGGAAACAAGAATTTCCTTGTCCTTGGGCCGTCCTTCCCGTTTGATGAAGCCCCCGGGGATCTTTCCGGCGGCGTAGTATTTTTCATTGTAGTCGACAGTAAGGGGAACGTAATCAAGACCTTCCACCGCGTCCTGCGACGAACATACCGTGGCGATGACCGCCGAACCCGAGTACCGGGCGAAAACCGCGCCCCCCGCCTGTTTTGCCATTCTGCCGGTTTCAAGGATCAATTCCTTTCCGGCTATTGTGTAACTAACCTGTTGAACCATTTTTTCCTTGTGATTAATTAGTGTTAGACCCTTACTTGCGGAGGCCTAATTCCTGAATGATGGAACGGTATTTTTCAAGGTTGGCGCGCTGAATGTACTTCAGCATGCGCCGCCGCTTGCCGACCAGGATTAAAAGGCCCCGCTGGCTTGATTTATCCTTCTTGAACTGTTTGCAGTGCTCCGTAAGCTGATTGATACGCTTGGTGAGCAGGGCAATCTGGACCTCCGACGCGCCTGAGTCTTTTTCGTTTTTTCCGAATTTGAGTACCGTCGAAGTTACTTCTTCCTTGCTTAATGCCATATAAATTACACTCCTATATAAACAGCAGCCTTTCAACAATTTCCCCGCGTTTTTCTTCCCGGGGAAGGGAAATAACGATCCTTCCGTTTTCAACGGAAACCGCCGCCTCCTCGCCCTTGCCGCCTTCCGCCGTAAAAACCAGCGCCCGCCGGGAACCCGGGGGAGGCGTTATTCCCCGGAAAGCGCGGAGGTCAACGATCCTCCGTCCGCCCTCGGCATGCGAGGGAAGGCCGGAAAGATCGAGCCCGAAGGGCCTTCCCAAAAGCAGCGCGGCGCTCTCAAGATCGCCTGAAGCCACGGCGTCCCTGATCCTGCTTGAACTTACCGGACGCCGGCCTTCCATTACGGGCTGGACAATTTCCGTTTTGACGCCCGCCTTTTCCGTCATGCTCCGCAGCGCGGCGGCGCCGGTATCCAGACGGTGGCCGCAGCGGAAATTCGCCCCCACGGCCAAAAAAGCCAGATCGCGCCGGTTTTCAAGAAGACCGATAAAATCCCTTCCCTGCATTTTACTGAAATTTTCCGAAAAGTCAATGAGTACCGTCACGGATACGCCGCATTCCCCGAAAACGGAGAGCTTCTGCCGCAGACTGTACAGATCGCCCTTAAAGGAAGACGGGCTAAGGACGGATTTGGGATTTTCCCTGAACGTGATGACGACAGGAATTCCAAGGACGCGGATCCGTTCGATAAGGGCCAGATGGCCCCGGTGCACCCCGTCAAAAACCCCGATGGCCGCCGCGAGCTTTCCGCCCGAATCCGGCCCGGAAGGCGGGTTCCGCGCGGAAAAAGGGGGGGCGTCCCTGCGTATAAAATCCTCCCATTCAACGATACACATAACCGTACTTCCAGCTTCCATCCTTTTTTTCAACCATCGCGATAAAAGAACCGCCTGAAAAAACCGCGGCTGAATCCCCCGTTCCATGCGGCGCGGCGTCTTCCAGCACGGGCCCAAGCGGCCGGCCATGTATTATTTTTTGTACATCTTGAGAATTAATCTCAAACCATGGAAGGCCGAGGGCTTCTATAACGGACAGATCTATGGGCCTGATGGGCCCTCCGGCGTCCGAAAGGCGGAAACCCGCGACGCGCGTCCGCGTCAGGGCGGCAAGGTGGCCGCGGGAACCTGATGCAAGGGCAAGGTCCCGGGCCAGCGAACGGACATAGGTCCCGCTTGAACAGGAAAGCCGTATCCCGGCAAGCGGCGGCTCCCAAAAGGTAAGTTCCAGGCTGTAGACGGAAACGGGACGCTGTTTCATTTCCGGGGCCTTTCCCGCCCTGGCAAGCTCCGACGCGCGTTTTCCCCCGATGTGAACGGCCGAATACGCGGGCGGGGTCTGCAGTATATCGCCCGTAAAAAGGGGAAGGGCTTTTTCAACGGCGTCAAGAGAAGGAATCTCCGCGCGGTGAACCTCGGCGCCTTCGGGATCAAGAGTATCGGTTTCGACGCCGAACCGCACCGTTCCTTCGTACTCCTTGGGGCAGCGTGAAAACCACGGGGCAAGTTTTACCGCCCTTCCTGCAAGGATCAGAAGAAGGCCGCCCGCGAATTTGTCAAGGGTTCCCGTATGCCCGGCTTTTTTCGTCAAGAGGCTCCGCTTGACTTCGCCCAGCGCCGCGAAGGACGTTATTCCGGGCCTCTTGTCAAACAGCAGAAGTCCCTGCGTCATGCATCCGGGCCGCCGGCCGGGGGATCTCCGGCTTTTCCGGAAGAGAGGGCTTCAATCTTCTTCACAATATCGAAACCTTCGCTTACGCCCCTGTCTTCGTGGAAACGGAGACGTGGCGTTTTACGGAGCCTTAGATTAAGGGAAGACTGAATAAATCCGGCCGCCGAATTAAGGCCCGCCGTTCCCTGTTTTCTTCCCGCGCCGCCTTCGATATTGGACACGTACACATCGGCAAAGGAAAGATCCCCCGACACTTCCACCCGCGTAACGGAAAGAAAGGAATTTACCCTGGGGTCCTTTATTCTTCCTTCCATGATAAGGGCGCTTATCTTTTCCTGTATAAGATGCCCTATACGCTCCGTCCTGTATTCCGCCACGCCTAACTGAGCTTCCTTGCCACTTCGATGATCTCGAACACTTCGAACTGATCGTTCACCTGTATGTCTTCAAATTTTTCAAGCCCTATGCCGCATTCAAAGCCCGCGGCCACTTCCCGGGCATCGTCCTTGAAGCGTTTCAGCGAAGAGATTTTTCCGGTGTGTATGACTATGCCCTCCCGGATAAGGTTGACGCTGGCGGTCCGCTTTACGTTTCCGGTAAGCACATAACACCCGGCTATGGTTCCGATTTTGGGAACTTTGAAAGTGTTCCGTACTTCCGCGGTGGCAATGACCTCTTCTTTGGTGTCGGGTTTGAGCATGCCTTCCATTGCCTGCTGTATCTCCTCGACCGCCCGGTAGATTACGTTGTACTTCCTGATGTCGACCTTTTCCTGTTCGGCAAGTATCTTTGCCCGGGGAACGGGCCTGACGTTAAACCCTATGATGATGGCGTTTGACGCCGAGGCAAGGTCAACGTCGCCTTCGTTGATAGCGCCGGGAAGCGCCTGAATGACGTTGAGCCTTACTTCCTTGGTAGACAGTTTTTCAAGGCTTGAACGAAGGGCCTCCGCGGACCCCTGAACATCGGCCTTGATGATCACCTTTAATTCCTGAATCGCCCCGTCGCTTATCGTATCGTAGAGGTTGTCGAGGGTGATCTTCCTGACGTTTTTCGAGTCCTCGAAACGCTTGAGTTCCTTCCGTTTGCCGGAGTAACCGCGGGCCACTTTTTCATCCTCGACAACCTGAAGGGGATCTCCGGCGTTGGGAACGCCCTCGAAGCCCAGAATTTCCACGGGCATTGAAGGGAAGGCTTTTTCCAGTCTTTCCCCCTTGTCGTTGAAGATGGCCCGCACCTTGCCGGGCCAGATACCCGCGACAAAAGAATCGCCCACGCTGAGGGTCCCCTTTTCCACCAGAACCGTGGACACTATGCCCCGGCCGTGATCGACGCGGGATTCAAGTATCTTTCCCTCGGCGGAACGGTTGAAGTTGGCCTTGAGTTCGAGAAGTTCAGCCTCCAGCAATATGGTTTCCACCAGTTTGTCTATGCCCTTCTTCTGCAGGGCCGAAATTTCGACAAACGAGGTCTGCCCGCCCCAGTCGTCGGGTATGAGCCCCAATTCCGAAAGCTGGCTCTTTACGCGGTCCGGGTTCGCCTCGGGTTTGTCTATCTTGTTTAGCGCGACGATGATGCGGACCCCCGCCTCCTTCGCGTGGTTGATGGCTTCCACCGTCTGGGGCATGACCCCGTCGTCGGCGGCAACCACAAGGACGACGATATCCGTAACCTGGGCTCCCCGCGCCCTCATATGGGAAAAGGCCTCGTGGCCGGGCGTGTCAAGGAAGGTGATGCGGCCTTTGGGGGTGTCCACCATATAGGCGCCTATGTGCTGGGTAATGCCGCCGAATTCGCCCGACACGACGTCGGCGCTGCGTATGGCGTCAAGCAGCTTGGTCTTGCCGTGATCCACATGCCCCATAACGGTAACCACAGGGGGACGCGGGAGCATTTCGGCGCCCTCATCGCCGCCTGTTTCTATGACGGTTTCGTCGTACAGGCTTATGATCTTGACCTTGGCGCCGAATTCATCGGCGAGAATTAACGCGGTGTCGCGGTCTATCTGCTGATTGATGCTGACCATCATTCCCATGCTCATCAGCTTGTGGATAAGATCGGCGGCCTTGAGGTTCATCTTCTTGGCAAGTTCCGAAACGGAGATGATTTCCATTATTTCGATGGTCTTGGGTACGGGATTGGCTACCTGGGTGATCTTCTTCTTGGTCTGGAGGAGTTTTTCCTCCATTTCCTGTTCTTTTTCCTTGCGGTTATAGACAGGTTTTTTCGCCTTGAAGGATCGTTTGACAGGCCCCTTGTTTTCACCAAGGGCCGGAGTCTGCGGCGACTGGCCGCGCGGGCCTCCGGGTGCGGGACGGCCTCCGGGCGCGGGCCGGCCGCCCGGACGGGGACCCCCGAAACCCGGGCCGCGGGGCCCTCCGCCCTGGAAGGGCCGCGGGCCGTCAGGCCGCGGCCCCGTTCTGCCGCCCGGCCTTGGCGCCGCGCCGCGTCCCGTAAAGGCAGGCCTCGGCTCGCGGGGGGGCGGCTTGCCGACGAGCCTTCCCCCTACCCTGCCCGCCGCCGCCGCGGGACGCTGGGTAAACGGAAAACTGGCGACGCGCCCGGCCGGTTTCACGGGGCTTCCGTTTTCCCTGCTTCCGTTCCGCCCGGCCCCGGCGGGAACGCCCGCTGGAACGCCGGACGGGGCGGACGCCGGATCTCCGGGGGGAACGCTGTTCCCCTTTTCCAGATCGCCTTTTCCCTGTCCCTCGTTTTTCGAGACGACAACTTTGGACTGAGGCCTTTTTACCGCCGTTCCCGGACCCGCGGGGACGGTTCCGCCGGGGGCGGCCGGGGGAGTTCCCGGTTTCTTTTTAAGAACGATCACCTTCCGGCGTTCCCCGTGTTCCGAAACCCCGGCCTTGCTTCCCTCGGAAACTTCATGATCGTTCTGGATACGCTTGATGAGTTCCGCCTTTGGTTTTTGGGTACTTTCTAAATCCTCAGCCATGTTCCACCTTTTATCCGCTTACGGGTCCTCTATTCATCCTCGTATTCAAAACTCAAGCCTACGCCGCAATTGGGGCAGGTTGTCATATCGACGGTGATTTTCGCGCCGCATTCAGGACAAACATACTCCTCGGGTTCTTCTTCCGCCTGAGGAGGCTCTTCTTTCTCTTCGGAAGATTCTTCCGGCTCTTCTTCCACTATCTCCACATATTCTTCAATAAGAGTACGCAGTCCTTCAAGGTCTTCGGCCGTGACGTCCTTCAGGCCGCTTAATTCATCGGGACCCAGCGCGAGGAAATCCTCAATGAAGTCGACGTTATTTTCAAGAAGCGCCGAAGCGACGCGGGCGTCGACGCCGGGAAGCTCGCTGACGCGGGAAATTTCATCACCGTAATTTTCCGAATCCCCGAACAGTTCGGAAACGGCCCGCCTGGATTCGGCGGCTATGTCCATTTCCTCAAACTGGGTGTCGGTCTTGACATCTATGTTCCAGTCGACAAGACGGTTGGCAAGGCGGACATTAAGGCCCTGCTTGCCTATGGCCAGGGAAAGCTGGGATTCGCTTACCACGGCCAGCGCCTGGTGCTTTCCTTCATCAAGAACAATAACATCCCTGACTTCCGCGGGCGAAAGGGCGTTCTTGATGAAGCGGCGGGGATCGGGATCGTATTTGAGGATGTCTATTTTTTCACCCTCCAGTTCCTTGATCACCGCCTGTATGCGCACCCCTTTAAGGCCGACACAGGCGCCGACGGGATCAACGTCGTCGCGGGTCGAATAGACGGCCAGCTTGGTGCGGTAGCCCGCTTCCCGGACTATCTTGTGTATTTCCACGGTTTTATCGTAGACCTCGGGAACCTCAAGTTCGAAGATGGCCCTTACAAAGTCGGTGTGGGTACGCGAAAGTACCACCTGAAGCCCGGAAGGGGTCTTGTTCACCTCGGTTATAAGCGCCTTGATCCGGTCGTTGACATGGTAGATTTCCCTTGGGGACTGGTACTTTTTGGGAAGTATTCCTTCCATTTTGCCCAAATCAACGTAGATTGTGCCGTTCCGTTCCCGCTGGTAGTACCCTATGATGATTTCCCCCACCTTGTCCTTGAATTCGGAATACAGGCTGTCCTTCTGAATTTCCCGTATGGACTGGTGGGCGGTCTGTTTGGCGCTCTGCACGGCAAGGCGGTCGAATTCCGCCGGATCAACTTCGATAAGAAGTTCGTCCCCTATTTCCGCCTCCGGGTTGAGTTCCCGCGCCTCTTCAAGATCGATTTCGCAAACCGGATCGTAAACCCCGTCCACGATCTGCTTTTTCGCGTAGATTGACACTTCCTTATCGTCGCTGAACCGGACTATGGCGTTATCGGCGTTTCCAAAACGGCGTTTGTAGGCCGCAAGAAGGGTGTTTTCAATGGTACGGAAGATCAGTTCCTCCGAAATGCCCCTGTCCTGGCTCAGCTGACGGATCGCGTCCGACATATCCGTTGCCACCCTCTATACCTCCCCTCTGTTTAATGTGGCCTTCGCGATAACTTCATAAGCCAAGCGCAAAGACCCGTCTTTTCCCGCGAGCGTTATGCCCGCCTCATCGGACGATTCAAGAATTCCCTCCGACCAGTCCGAAATATCGGTACGGTAACAGCGCACACGCTCCCCCGTATAATGGGAGAATTCCGCCCCGTCCTTAATCCGCCGGCCTATGCCGGGGGAAGATACCTCCAGGGAATAGTCCGCGCCGGGAAAAGCCCGGTCCAGGAGGGGCAGAACCGCCCGGTGAAAGGCCGAACAGTCGTCAATGCCGACATACCCGCCCCGCTTCCCTCCGCCCGCGCCTGTTTCCGCCCTGCGGTAAACCACCAGGCGTATCTGGGCGCTTTCCCCTTTCCGCGACACGGTTGTTTCGACAAGGGAAAGGCCCAGCCCCCCGGCCACAGGTTCCAGGGAATTGTACAGGCCGTCCCTTTCTTCCGCGGGGGTATACCGCATACACGTCCTTCCGGCCCGAAACCGGCCTTTCTTCCGCCGAACAAAAAAAAAGGGTCCTTAACGCGGCCCTTTTTTGTTATAGAATTATACTATCACGGTAACTGTAGCGGGAACGGAAAAAAATGTCAAGCGGCCCGCCTGCGTTCTTTCATCTAACGTACAGCCTTGCGCCGCGCCAGCCGCCGGGGGTAAACAGCACAAGGACGGTCATCAACTCCAGGCGGCCCGCCAGCATGAGGAACGAAAGCCCCCATCTTGTATAAGCGGGGGCTGTGTAAAGAACGGCGTTCGATTTTCCAAGGCCAATTCCTATGTTGCCCACCATAAAGAGGGAGGTGTTAAGGGAATCGAAGAGGGGCGTCCCCGAACTGCATACCAGAAGCGCGCTGGCCAAAACAAACGCGTAATAGAGGAATATAAAACCCGCGGCGCTGTACACCGCGTCCCTGCGGCCGGCTTTTTGATCGATCCGTATCGCAAACACCCCCCGGGGGAAGAGGAGTTTTTTCATCTCGTTTTTCATCTGCTTGGCGAGTATGACATACCGGATTAACTTGACGCCGCCTGACGTTGAGCCGGAACAGGCCCCCGAAAACATGAGCAGAAAAAGAACGGCCTGCGCAAGAGGGGGCCAAAGCGTGTAATCACCCGCCGGTATGAAACCGGTCGTCGTAAGAACGGAGGCGGACATGAAAAAGGCGCGTCTTGCCGCCGCGCCGGAGGAGGCCGAGGAGGGCAGAATCGAGACGGCAACAAGCAAAACGGAAACGGCAATAACCAGAACATACGCCCGCGCCTCGCTGTTGGCGGCGGCTTCCCTTATCCTGCCCCGGAGAAGGCGGTAAACAAGCGAAAAATTGAGCCCTGAAATGACCATGAAAACCAGGGAAACCCATTCCACGTACGGCGAATTGAAATGGGCAATGCTGTCGTTATGCGTACTGAAGCCCCCCGTAGCCACTGTGGAAAACGAATGAAACACGGCGTCAAACCAGTTCATGCCTCCCGCCAAAAACAGAAGCGTCTGCAAGGCGGTAAGCGAGACATAGATCAGGATGAATATTTTGGCGGTTCCTGCTATCCTCGGGGTCAGCCTGTCTTTTTCGGGCCCTGTTGTTTCGGCCTTTACAAGCCTGAAAGCGCCGGCGTCAAAAAGCGGAACCAGCGCGACGGTAAAAACGATGATCCCTATGCCGCCCAGCCAGTGGGTAAGCCCCCGCCAAAGGTGCAGGGAATACGGAAGCGCCTCCAGATCGGGAATAACGCTGGCCCCCGTTGTGGTAAAGCCCGAAACGCTTTCGAAAACGGCGCCCGAAAACGAGGGGATATGGCCCGACAACCAGTACGGCAGGGCCCCGGTAAGGCAGGAAAGGGTCCAGGCGAAAAAGACGAACCGTATGCCTTCGGACGCGCCGAATTGCGCGAAGCGCGGGAGGCCCTTCCCGGAAAAAACAAAAACGGCAAGGGCGGCAAGGAGGGGAAGCGCCATGGAAAGGCAAAAGGCCCCCGCCATGCCCGTTTCACCAAGGACAAGGGCGGCGGCAAGCGGGGCCGCCATGGAAAGGGACTCAAGGCCCCAAAAAACGGCAAGCAGCCTGAGCACCGGCGTCCCTTTCCCGCGCGCCGTTTTAGCCGCCTCCGTACTGCAGCCTGTACAGCCGCGCGTAAAGGCCGTTTTTCGCGATCAGTTCCTCGTGCGTTCCTTCCTCGGCAAGACGGCCGGCGCCGAGCACCATGATGCGGTTCGCGTGCCGTATTGTCGAAAGCCGGTGCGCGATGACGATGGACGTGCGGCCGGCAAGGACCCGGCGCAGGCCCATCTGTATGAGGTGTTCGGTTTCGGTGTCGACGGAGCTTGTGGCCTCGTCAAGGATCACCACTGCCGGGTTATGGGCAATGACGCGGGCAAAGCTGATGAGCTGCCTCTGGCCCGACGAGATATTCGCCGCGCCCTCCGAAAGCATTGCGCCGTAGCCGCCGGGAAGGCGGGAAATAAATTCATGGGCGTGCGCCGCCTTTGCCGCGGCGGTGATTTCCTCCGGGGAAAGGGGAAGCCCCAGGCTTATGTTGTCCGCCACGGAGAGCGAAAAAAGAAACACGTCCTGCAGCACCGGCAGCACGGAACGGCGCAGTTCCGCAAGGGGTATGTCGCGGATTGGCACGCCGTCTATCCGTACCGTTCCCGAATCAATGTCCCACAGCCGCGCAAGCACGCTGGTTACGGTGGTCTTTCCCGCGCCCGTGTAACCTACAATAGCGGCCGTTTCCCCGGGGTTTACCGTGAAACTTAAACCCTTGAGCACTTCTTCCCCTTCTTTGTAGGAAAAACGCACGTTGTCAAATTCGATGCGGCCCTTTACCCTTCCCTCAATTCCGCGCCCGCCCGTATCGGGAATCCTTTCCTCGGTGTCAAGGAATTTAAACACCCGCTCCCCCCCGGCCATGGCGGATTGAAGCAGGGTGTATTTTTCGGCTATGTCCGTTACCGGCGCGTAGAACATCTGTACCAGAGTAATAAAGGCGATAAGTACCCCCAGGGAAAGTGACAGGGAAAGCACCATGTTCCCCCCGACGACAATAACCGCCGCCGAGGTGACCGTGGAAAACCATTCGACAACGGGCCTGAAAACGGCAAAGACGTACATTTCCCCAAGGTTGGCGTCAAGAAGCTCCCCGTTCCGTTCGGCGAATTCGCGGCGGCTCTTTTTTTCCCCCAGAAAAAGCTGCACCACCTGCATCCCCGCGAGCCGCTCGGCAAGGTAGGCGTACACCCGCGACGAGGCGGCGCGCTGCCGCCTGAAGGCGTCCCTGGCCTTGACGCGGCTTATCAGGGTGAGGAAAAAGACAGGCGGCAGAATGACGGCGACTACAAGGGCAAGGGAGGGAGAAAGGATAAAAAGGGTGACAAGAACGCCCAGCATAATCGAAAGATCCTTGAGGAAAGCCACGAGGACGGCGGTAAAGAATTCGTTGATCGTTTCAACGTCGCCTGTCAGGCGGGTCACGATGCGGCCGACGGGGTGGCGCGAAAGAAACGCCGTCGACTGCGAGATGGTCTTTTTGAACAGGGCCATCCGCAGATCTTTCATGACCTTCTGTCCCATAAGATACGTGGTCCAGGTTTGGGAAAACGTAAACACAAAGACCACGGCAAGCACCGCGAGGAACACGAGCGCCGCGTTCAGCACTGTCTTGAGATCCCCGGATCTGACGGCGGCTATTTCGGGAAGGGGAAGCGTATAGAGATCGGTCTTCCTTACCGCCGCGGCGTTTTCCCCCAGTAGAAAAAGCCCCGCGCGGCTTTCGGCGACGGCGCGCGCCTTTGCCCCCGCCCCGTCTTCAAGGGGAAAGGCGTACCAGTCCCCGTCCCGTATAATCGAACGTCCGGCAAGCTCATTTTCGGCGTCCGCGGTAAGGCGCGGGCCTTTGCCGGCCGGGATAAAGTACAGCCCCCCCGCCTCAAGAACGGGAAACCGAGGGGACCCGAAAAGTTCCGCCGCGGCGCGGGCCGCCTCTCCGTCCAGACGCGGCTTTTGCCTTTCGTACTCTTCCCTGTCAAGGCAGATAAATTTCGCCAGTATCGCGTCGTCGATGATACGCTGTTCCAGAACGGGAAGGTACAGTTCCCCCGCCGTGGTTATAAAAAGCGCGGCGACAGTCGCGGCGGCAAGGCCCCGGTAGGGTTTAAGCCAGGAGAGGATGCGCATGACAAGGCGGCCGTCATATTCTTTTGTTATCTCTTCGCCGGTGTCGGCCTCAAAGAAGTCAGCCATCCTGCCCCTCCAGCTGTTGCAGGGCCGCCATACGGGCGTAATAACCGCCCCGCGCGGCCAGTTCCTGGGGACTTCCCAGTTCGGCAAGGCGGCCTTCTTCCAGAACCGCCACGACGCCGGTGTGGCGAAGGCTTGACACCCTGTGCGATATGATGATCGTGGTCTTTCCCTTCCGCCCGGCGAGGAGCCGCGACAGAACGCGCTTTTCCGTGTCGGCGTCAACGGCGGAAAGGGAATCGTCAAGAACAAGGATCTCCCTGTCAAGGATCACCGCCCTGGATATGGCGACCCGCTGTTTCTGCCCTCCCGAAAGGGTCAGCCCGCGTTCCCCGACAAGGGTATCCCAGCCGCCGTTAAAATTCGAAAGATCCCGTTCAAGGGCGGAAATGTCCGCCGCCTTTAGAAGCTCTTCTTCCCCGGGATTTTCAAGGCCGTAGCCTATGTTGTTTTTTATGGAATCCGAAAAAAGATAACTGTCCTGGGGCGTTACGGCAAAGAGGCTCCGCAGATGCCCCAGGTCCCAGTCACGGACATCAACGCCGAAAATTTTCACCGCGCCCCGAGGAGGATCTACCATCCTTACAAGGGATTTAATCAGCGTCGATTTTCCCGATCCGGTTCTGCCAAGGATGCCGAGCCATGTCCCGCGGGGAACCGCAAGGCTGATTCCGGAAAGCGCGTTTCCCTTTCCCTCGTAGGCAAAAGAAAGATCGCGTATCTCTATGGCGGGCGCCGTTCCCGAAGAGGATCGCGCCGCGCGCGCGGCGTCTTCACGGACGGGCGCGCCGGGCGAACGTATCGAAGGGACGGTCCGCATCACCTCGTTTACCCGGCGCAGCCCCACCGCGCCCCGCTGTATCATGTTCACCATGAACCCCGCCCCCATGAGGGGCCATATCAGCATTTGAAGGTAGCGGAACAGGGCCACAAGGGCGCCGGGGCTCAGGGAACCTTCGATGACCCTTCTGCCGCCGGCAAGAAACAGGATCACCGAAGTAAGGCCGGAAAGGAAACTTACCAGGGGAAAGAAAAAGCCCTCCAGTTTCGCGAGTTCCATGTTGGCTTCCCGGTAATCATCATTCGTTGCGGCGAATTTTTTTACGAACCACCCTTCCTTTACAAAGGATTTTACCACCCGCATGCCGGCAAAAGTTTCCTGCACCGTGTCGCTCATGCGGGAATAAGATTCCTGGGCGCGGAGAAAACGGTCCGTTACCGCGCGGCCAAAAATGAGGATAAGAAGGGTAACGACAGGAAGCGGCAGAACGGCGAAAAAGGCGGAACGGGCGTCCTGAATGAATATGATAACAAGAATCGAAGTCGCCATGAAAATAAAATCAATAAACGCCACAAGGCCCATGCCTATGGACATTCTTACCGCCCCAAGATCGCTTATGGAGCGGGCCATAAGATCCCCTATTTTGTTTTTCTGGTAAAAATCGTAGGACAGGGTAAGGAGATGGGCAAAAAGCCGTTCCCGCATTTCGGTCTCTATGCGCTGTGATGATCCGTGTATGAAGTAGCGCCAGAAAAACCTGCCCAGTGAAATTACCGCCGTAACGGCGATCATCAAAAACGCGATAAAAAGAAGGCTTCGCGGCTTGAAAGATCCCATGGTAATAAGATCAACGGCCCGCCCTATTAACTGGGGAATGACAATCTGCGCGGCGTCTATCGTAACAAGACAGAAAAGCCCGGCCGCGTAGCGCCAGCGGTAGCGGAAAAGATAGGGAAGAAGGCTCCTGTATTCACCAAGTGAACCTTCTTTTCCGGACGAAAGCATACTACGCCTTTCTTGCGGACAGATCTTCCTGCTTTTTTTTGTCCGCCTCCAGCTTCACGGACCAGATGTCAATTTTCTTTTTCAGCGTTTCGGCTTCTTCCCTTTCGCCCAATATAATGTGAATTCTCCGCAGGGCAAGAAGGAAGGTAATACCCATCTTGAAGTCGTCTATCCTGGTGGTGGAAAGCTCGTATTTTTCACGGTAACGGTCGGCCGCCTGCATAAGGAGTTTTTTCAGCATGCGCAGATGATACACGGTGGGCTCGTAATTGGGAGATCTGGGATCGGTATTGGCGACGGCGTTCCTCATGTCCATGATGTTCTTGGTAACCGCGGCGAACCGGCCTTCCAGTTCCACGAAAGACCACTTCCATTTGGTGTTGTCGCCGTACGCGTTTTCCAGAAGATCGAGTGTCAGCCCCATTTTCCGTACCAAAAGATAACGCCGCGCGGCGTCCACCGATTCAATGGCGGCGAGTTTTTCCTCATAATCCGAAAAGGGCGCGTCTATGAGGTTGCCGACTATCTCTTCAAGGTAGATGACGCTTTTGTACAGGGACTTGCGCCCGTCGTTAAGGGAGTCTTCGTTTTTTACCTTGAGAACGGCCTGGGAAACTCCCGAAAGGATAATGTAGTTCGAAGTAAGGTTCAGCATTTCGTCCGCCAGGGCAAGCCGCTTGAAGGCCGCCCCCTGGGGGTCCTGCTTGATGGCGGGAATGAGGCTCTGCTCCCGTTTAAGAATGGCGTCAACCGACACTTTGTAGGTTTTTATCTTTTCGAAATACTGATGACGTTCCTCATTGGAAATCTTCGCCATGTGCCCTCCCGAGGCCCCGTTAGCCGTTTACGCGCGGCGCCTTGCCGTATCTTAAAATTAAATCGTCGGCATGGGCAAGAGCCGCCTTGCCGGAATCCCCGGCAAGCATGCGGGCTATTTCCCGGCGCCTTTCCCCGGCGTCAAGGACGCTTACCACCGTACTGGTCCTGCCGCCCGAGGTCTTCTTCTCCACTTTAATGTGATTGCCGGCGCGGACGGCTATGCTTGCCAGGTGGGTAACGCAGAATATCTGTTTGCGGGCGCCTATGCGGGCAAGATATTCCCCCACCTCAAGGGCCACTTCCCCCCCTATTCCCGTGTCTATTTCGTCAAAAACCAGCGTTTCCGCCGCTCCCCCGCCCGCCTGTACCGCGCCCGGCGCCTGGGCGGAATCGGATTCTGAAAATACGGTCTTTATGGCGAGCATTACCCGCGAAAGTTCCCCGCCCGACGCTATACGGGCAAGATCCCTGAGGGGTTCGCCGGTATTGGCGGAAATGAGGAATTCCACGTCTTCGGCCCCCCAGGGACCGCAGAGGAGGCTGCCCGTTTTTTCCGCCGGAGAAGCCTTTTCGCCGTCCCTGGTCCCGTCCGGAGCCCTGGCCCTTGGGATCACCGCGGCCTCAAAACGGGCGCGGGGCATTCCAAGGCGGACCAGTATCTCCGTAATGCGTTTTCCCAGGTTTCCCGACGCGGCCCTTCTTTTGGCCCCCAGAGAGGCCGCGCGGCGGATCAGGTCTTTTTCAAGGGCGCTTATTTCGGCCCTGAGCCTGTCCCGGTTTTCCCCGGCCCCCGAAAGCGCCTCTATTTCCGCCCCGGCGCGGACCCTGTAGGCCAGAATCGCCTCTTCGGCGCTTCCCCCTTCTCCGGCCGCCCCTTCCCCGTACTTCTTTTTCAGCCTGAAAAGCAGGGCAAGGCGCTCTTCAACTTCTTCAAGGCGGCCCGGATCGAAGGCAAGGCCGTCGCGGTAGGAACGGAATTCGGCCGAAACATCCTCCGCCTCGTAGTACAGGTCCTCCAGCCTTTTCTGCAGAACAGCAAGCCCGCCGTCAATGGCGGCGGCGGCGTCAAGCCCCGTCTTCGCGCGCCTCGCGAGGCTTAACACCGAAAACTCCCCGTCAAACAGGGCGTCCGCGGCGTGCTGCGCCTGCGAGGCGAGTTTTTCAAAGTCGGCAAGACGCCGCGATTCGGCTTCCAGTTCCCGGCTTTCACCCGCCCTGAGAGAGGCGGCGTCTATTTCCCGCACGGCGTAAGAGAGGAGTTCAAGGCGGTTTTCCCTGTCGCGCTCCGAGCTCAGGGAAAGTTCCAGGGTCTTTTTTTTGTCGGCAAGTTCCGTAAAAACCCGGTTGAAGGCGGCCGTTTCATCCTCAAGACCCGCGAAGCGGTCCAGATAGCGGCGGTGGCTTTCCTTGCGGAGAAGCGATTCATGGTTATGCTGGCCGTGAATGTCGAAAAGAAGGCCCATGAATTCTTCCAGATCGCCCCGTGTAACCGGTATGTTCTGTATGTATATAGATCCGCGCCCGGAAGACTTAAGGCTCCGCCTGACGACAATCGTCCCGTCCTCGGGCGCTATTTCCCTTTCGGAAAGCCACGCGAGGGCGTCGCGTGAATCGTCCTGTATCGATATGACGGCCGAGACATTCGCCTCTTCCGCGCCTGTCCTTATCACGTCGGCGTCCGCCTTTGAACCCAGAAGAAAACTTAAAGAGCCTACAATGATCGATTTTCCCGCCCCTGTTTCACCTGTAAGCACGTTGAAGCCGCCGCCGAAGAGAAGGCTGATTTTTTCGATAAGGGCGTAGTTCCGTATGTCCAGTTCATCAATCATGAACGCCCTCCCCCGCGGCGTCCACGGAATCCGGGCGGGCCGGGACGGCCGGCCACGACAGCTTGTTCCGCAGGGCCCCGTAAAAAGCCTTCCGGTCCGATCCGACAAGCAGCGCCTTGAAAGACGCCGCC